>DASXMC010000427.1:0-10697 GCA_036495885.1 Allostellaceae bacterium
GATCTCCCGCCACCTGCTTGTTCATCCTCCCGGCGGCGACGCCCTGCATCACCTGCTGCTCACGTGGTGAAAGGGTGGCGAATTTCTCGCGCAAGCGTGCGTCTTCGGCATCGGCCGCACGGCGCCCCTGATCGCGTTTGACCGCAATCGCGATGGCATCGAGCATGTCCCGATCGCGAAACGGCTTGGTCAGAAAATCGACGGCGCCCGCCTTCATCCCGCGCACCGACATCGGCACGTCGCCATAACCGGTTATCAAGATCACCGGAAGGTGAATACCGAGTTCGGTAAGTTGCGACTGGAAATCGAGGCCGCCGATGCCGGGCATCCGGACGTCAAGAACCAGGCAACTGGTCGCGTCCGGCCGTGGTGCGGCCAGAAAAGCGTCCACCGAGGCATAAGTGAGGGTCTGGAGGCCCACCGAGCGTAGCAGGCTGTCGAGCACCACGCGCGTAGACTCATCGTCGTCGATGATGTGAACGATCGGCGTTTCGGCCATACGCAAAACTATGGCGTTCCGCGCGGTACCCGCAAGCGTGGCGGTATTCAAGAGACCGCTCCGATCAGAACATCGTGTTGTTGTTGGCTGCGGCCTCGGGGATAGGCTGAATCACATCCCAATGCTCCACGAGCTTGCCGTCTTGCAGCCGGAAGATGTCTGCGACGGCTTCCCCGCGCGGATTGTCCGACAGGCCGTGCCAATAGCTGTGCAGTATGACGTAATCGCCGTGGGCGAATACATGTTTAATCTCGCCGCGGGCGTCCGGATGATGGTCGCGTATCCAAGTGACGAATTTGCGCACGCCCTCCATGCCGTCCTCAATGAGCGGGTTGTGCTGGCGATAGGTCGTCCCGGCGTAAAGCCGGAACGCCGTCTCGACATCACCCTCGTTCAGGCATTTTTGATAGAAGGCGACAGTAATAGCTTTGTTTTCCTCAGACATGTGTTCTCCTTCGCAAGATATTTTCGGGAAAGCGCCGCATGCACTTAGGGCAGAGATCTTATTAATATAAGAATTTCTTGAGATTCTGATCTGGACTGCCCCGGTCTTGTTTGGCGCGTGCCGAACCGGACTGTGACCGATCGCGGGGTCAGACGGAATAACCTGAAGGTATAGGGATCTCAGACACTCGTCTGATGGCTGGGTGCGTCGATGGGTGGCTACGTTCTCGCCGAGCCGTGCGTGTGAACATCGGCCTTCTTTGTGAGCTCACATTCTACACGAGGTAAAACGATGAGAGTCCTGTTCATCATCTCCGGATCGGACACAGCATTTTGCCTGTCGGAAGTTACCCATCCGTATTGGCATCTCACGGAGCGGGACGTCGAGGTGGACTTCGCCAGCCCGGACGGCGGCAAGGTCGTGTATGACCCGTACAGCGATCCCTATTTCGAACATTCCACCGAGCCCAACGATTTAGTCAGCAAGGGATTTCTGGCGGACAAGGCGCTTGTCGCGAAGCTCGGGGCGACGCTAAAGCTCAAAAATGTAGATTTGACCCGGTACGATGCGGTCCACATCGCTGGCGGACGGGGGGCGACCTTCGATCTCTATCCGAACGAGGACGTGGCGAGGGTGCTTGAGCACTTCCGGGCCAACGGCAAGGTCGTCGGCGCTATATGCCATGGCGCGATCGCCCTCGGGAATATTCCCGATCGTGTTCGTGGGCACCGTACCACCGGCTATACGCTCGAGGGAGATCAGGAGCTGCGGCGTCTGTTCGGCGGCAGCTTCATTATCGCGCATTTTCCCCAGACCGTCTTGGAAGAGGCTGGTTCAGTTTACTCGCGGGTCGCGCCGAACGATCCGTATGTCGTGAGGGACGGAAAGCTCGTGACGGGTCAGAACCAGCAATCCGCGTCGGAGTACGCTCTCGTCCTGCTCCATGCGATGACCGGTCAAACCCAGTGTCGGCTGGCTAAGCTGCCCCGGCTTTTGTCGCGCCTGTCGCGCTGCCCGACATATCAGCTAGACATGAACGTCGGTCTGCGGAGTTGGCGGCCTATGAGCTGGAACCCTCTGGTTAACCACTGGCCGGCGCTGGTCCAGTGCTTAGTCCTCGCGCTACCACTACTGCTTTTTGCCGGACCGGTGGTCTGCGCTGCCGAGCAAGCCGGCACTACGGTTGTGCTGCAGCTGCCGCCATCCATGCCGCCCGACGCTCTTCCGGCATTGATTACCCAACTAGTCGCCAAGGGCGCCCGTCCGCTAGCGTAACCGTCCGACCGCGCGGCCGCGGCTCCCCGGCCGGCGGTTACAAGCGCGAGCGTTGCCGCCAAGGTGTGGGACGCAACTGTGGAAGCGATCGGCACTATCCCGATCCTTCGAAAGGCGCCGCAGCGCTGGATCGAGTTCGTTGAATCCGAGGGCGGAACCCGCGCCATAGCCATCGGCTTTTGGATAATTGTTGTCGCGGGCGTTGCCGCCGCGCCGTTGATCGGCAGAGGCGTTCGCAGCCTGTTCGATCATCGGGCGCCCGTCGTAACCGAACCCGGCCTGCGCCCGCGATTAAAAGCGGCGGGCATCCGTCTTCTGATCTCGCTCACAACCTTGGCGCTCTACGGCTTCCCTTTCTGGGCTGCGCTTTTTTGGGTTTCTGCAGGTGCGCCGATCCTCGAACATGCTGCCGACCAGGTAGTCTGGGCCGCGCTCAAAGTGGCGGCTTTTGATCATCGCGTTGGTGATCATCGTGTCGCCCTATCGGCCGGACCTTCGCCTCCTCGCCATCGACGATCCCAGTGCCCGAATCTGCTCGCGATGGATTGCGGTCTATCTCGCATTGACCCCGCTCGATGTTTTTCTGGTTTGGCTTGCCGAGCGGCTTGCCTTTGATCACGCCGCCGTGTTTGGCGCGGCGTTTGTGCTGGGATTGCTGGTCACCGCCTACAAAGCGGCGATGTTATGGGCAATCCGCAAGCCGATTGCGAGCGCAATCGTAACCGTTACCTGCGGTCATCCGAGCCCGTTTCGCCAAACGCGCTCGCGAAATCTTGGCACTGGCTTCTTATCGGGCTGACGCTGGCTGTCTTCGTCGCCGCTACGGTCGAGTTCGCCCTGGGCAAAGGCGCTTCGGTCGCCAGTGCGGGAGGGGAGACGCAAGGGATCATCGTCGTGCTGGCAGTGATATGGCAGGCGGGTCAAAACCTCGTCGGGCGACTGTTCGCCAGCGCCGATGGGGATCCCGAACTGACTGTGCAGCGTGCCCGTTTTCAGCGTGCCTTGCGCCGTCTGTTCAACGCGTTTTTGGCGATCCTCGGGGCTGCCTGGTTAGCAGCAACTTGGGGTCTCGATCTCGTCGATCCGGCGCCGGGGAGCATCGAACGGCTGTTCGTGCGGCCGGTATTTGAAGCGGCAGCAACGGTTATCGGCGCCTGGATCCTGTGGACTGCGCTCAGCGCGGTCATCGACGAGAAGATACCGTTAGCCGGCGCACCCGGCGACGAAGACGCCGCCGGCGCCGTTTCGCGTGTCGGAACATTGCTGCCTCTGATCCGCAACGTCGCTCTGATCGGTGTTGCCACCGTTGCGATCATTATTGCGTTGGCGACGCTTGGCCTCAACATCGGCCCGCTGCTCGCCGGGCTTGGAGTCGTCGGGATCGCCGTCGGCTTTGGCGCGCAGAGTCTCGTGCACGATGTAATTTCAGGGATTTTCTTCCTGATGGAGGATGCGTTTCGAGTAGGCGAGTACATCGATACCGGCCACCTCAAGGGGACCGTCGAAGGGATTGTCGCTGCGCTCGGTGCGGCTCCGGCACCAGAATGGCCAAATCCATACGATCCCGTTTGGCCAAGTTCAGGCGGTGACCAACTACAGCCGCGACTGGTCGGTGGTTAAATTCAATCTGCATCTCGAGCCGACCGCCGACATCGAGACCGTTCGCCGGACCGTCAAGCGAGTCGGCCAGGATTTGCTCGACGATCCTGAAATCGGCAGCGAATTCACCCAGCCATTGAAGATGCAGGGCATCGTAGACGTGCTTCAGACAGCTCTCGTCGTACGCTGCAAATTCACCGCGACGCCCTCGCGCCCGACCTATCTGCAGCGTCAGGCGTTGCGCCGACTGATCGAAGCCTTCGCCACCGCCGAACTCAATTTTGCCGCGCCCAACCTCACGATGCAGCTGTCGAGCGCCGCTGCTTAAAGAGCCGGGCGGGGCGGCGACGCTAGCCCGACTTCGCCGATTCGACTCAGCGTTCTACGATTTTCACAGAGCAAGTGATTGATCGGCAAGCGAGACCGCGGGCCGGAACGATCGAGGTCGTCGGCCTCGCCTATTCGCCGTTGTTGCAACGGCGACCCGCCGCGACCGAGGCGATGTATCTCATGATGCGGCGCTCTTTCGACGAGCTCGGCGATCGCCGGTATGAGTGGAAATGCAACGCGTTGAACGCGCCGCCGCGCGCTGCCGCGACCCGGCTCGGGTTCCAGTTCGAAGGGATCTTCCGCCAGGCGGGTGCGATCAAGGGCCGCAACCGTGACACGGCGTGGTTTGCGATCATCGACCGGCAATGGCCGGTGTTGGGGCGCCGCATTCGAGCGCTGGCTCGATCCCGGCAATTTCGACGAGACTCGCCGGCAGCGGTCAGCTTACCATTGACACAAGGATTGAGTTGGAACCGCCATTCCCAAGCCTGCTGATTAAATATCACATTGGGTCTTGGCGTCGACCCGCGGCCCGATCGCCGCCTCCCGAACGGCAGAAATCGGCGCAACCTTGCCGTTGCCGGTCATATCGGCGAAGGTTCTCGATCCCGCCCCGACCGAGCCATCCGGTGTCGCTTTGCGCAACAAAATCAATACGGGACCGGGGATTTCCTTTGGCTTCGGACGGTTCCCGATCAGCTTGCCGGACCTCTCCCGTCCCCTTTTTGCCGCGCCCATCACTCGTTGCCCACGGGCTCGCCATCGCCGCGGCCGTCGCGGAGAAGCAGCGGTGCCGTTTTGCCTGTTGAGCAGCCACTACCCACCGCCGGCCGAAATTTGGGCGATAAGGTTCGGCGCTCTCACTGATTTCCTCATGGCATCTCTGTCGGGCCTCGTCGCAGCCGAATGTTTGACGCCCTGGGCGCTGTCGGCGTGTAGCTGCCGTCGGTGACTGCTACCTTCTCCTTGCCGAATCTCGGGCATGCCGAGCCTGCGATCTCTGAGCGCGCCAATGGGTCAGGCGATGTGGTTCGGTTGCGATCCTGCCGCCGAGAGCGGCTCTGAATGTTTAGGGCAGGCCCGACGCCCGCCATCGTGCCGATGGATGAATGCTTTGAGCGGATGAGCCGTGTGTTCCGTCGGATCCGGCAAGCCCTTCCCTGCATGTCTCTGTGATCGCTGATCCCGCAGTCGCCGCCGCCAACCTCTGCGGGACAAGAATTTCCCCGGCCGGGCCAGAAGTAACGAAACGCTGCTCTGATACGCATAAGCGGACAAAGATGGAACGTCGCCCGGACAGACGACGAGCAACCCCGAGGCTTTTCAGCCATCGCCGTCTCGCGGTCGAGGCGGCAGAGGTGAGGCTGATCAGTGAGTTCGGTGCCCGGTTTGAGCGTCGAGACCTGCACGACAAACCATGTCGGAATGACGTAGTGTACGGAAACCGCTTTACCGGGATTTCCGTACCCATGCTCGTCGGCTACATGCGCGTTTCAACCGACGGCGATCGCCAGGTCCTGGATTTGCGGCGTGACGCCCTGCTGGCCGCAGGAGTCGATGAGCGGCATCTGTTCGAAGACCGCGCCAGTGGCGGCCGCGACGATCGTACCGGCCTTGCGAAAGCGCTGGCCTTCCTCAACCCGGGCGATTGCCTGGTGGTCTGGAAGCTCGACCGTCTCGGGCGATCGCTGTCCCAACTGCTCGCGACAGTGAACGAGCTGAAGGATCGCGGCATCTCATTTCGCTCGCTGACCGAGCAGATGGACACCACTAATCCGCAAGGCGAATTTCTGTTCCACGTCTTCGGCGCGCTAGCGCAATTCGAGCGCTCATCGACCCAGGAGCGGGTGAGAGCCGGCCCCGCGGCGTCGCGGTCGGCGCGGCGGCCGCCCGGTTGCGATCGACGCCGAAAAAATGGCCGCCGTGATCGTGGCGCTCGACGGCGGCGCGACGAAAGCCGCGGTCTGTCGCACCTTTGGAATCAAGCGCAGCACGCTCATCGACTCCCTGGCTCGGATTGGCTGGTCTGCCGGCACCAAGCCTCAAAGGAGCATGAGCGATGCGCCGACAGCAATTGACCGCGACCCAAATCGCCGCGCTGTTCGATCCGCCCACAGAACCGCGTGAACTCATCCGCCACTATACGTTGTCTGCCGGTGATCTCGCGATCGTTCGTCGGTGTCGGGGCGAGCATAACCGCCTCGGTTGCGCACTCATGCTGCGCTATTTGCGTTATCCGGGTCGTCCGCTGAGAGCCGGTGAGCGGCCGCCGGCAGAGCTGACGGTCTTCGTGGCAGAGCAGATTGACGCTCTCCCTACGGCGATCGAGGCATATCTCGCAGCGGAGCGGAACCGGCAACGACACGCCGTTCAATGCCAGGAGCGGCTCGGCTGGCGTTCTTTCAGCAGGCGGGCGGCTGGCAAACTCCTCGATGCCTTGCGACCGCAAGCCCTCGAAAACGACCGCCTTTTCCATCTGGCTAAACTGGTCATGGAGGAGTGCCGCCGGCAGCGAATTGTAGCCCCGACACCGCGGCGCTTGGAACGCCTCTGCGTTGATCTCCGCTTTCGGGAGCGGCGGGAGATCGAGCAACGGCTGACCCTCGGCCTGTCACACGGGCAGCGGCGCCAGCTCGATGCCTTGACGCAGCGCCGGGCGGAGACCGGGCAAAGCTGGCTTATCTGGCTGCGCCAAATGCCCCAGGCGACAAAGCCCGCCGCGATGCTCGGCCTGATCGAGCGCCTGAACCATGTCCGGGCGATCGGTATCGATGCCGCGCGGGGGCATCGCGTGCATCAGGCGCGCCTGGCGCAGCTCGCTCGTGAGGCCGGCCGGACAACGGCACAGCATATCGCCGGCTATGAGCGGCAGCGCCGCCTCGCAACCTTGGTCGCGATCACTCTCGATCTCGACGCCACTTTGACCGATCAGGCCATCGATCTGTTCGAACGGCTCGTCGGGACCATGTTCGCCAAGGCCGAGACGCGGCATGTCCGCGCCTTTCAAGCCGACGGCCGCGCCATTAACGAGAAGGTTCGCCTTTATGCGCGCATCGGCACCGCTCTGATTGCCGCACGTGAGGCCGGGCAGGACCCATTTGACGCGATCACGGCAGTCATCCCTTGGAAGCGCTTTCGCGTCAGCGTCGCCGAAGCGGAAGCGCTGGCGCGCCCGGAGGATTTCGATTCCTGCGAGAGGCTGGGCGAGCACCACGCCGCCATGCGCCGCTGGGCGCCGGCCTTTCTCGCAGCCTTCTCCTTTCAGGGCGGGCCGGCCGCCGCCTCGCTGCTGCGCGCCGTCGACACACTGCGCGACATGAACGAGGCTGGGGCGCTCAAGCTGCCGAAATCCGCTCCGACCGGTTTCGTCCGCGAGCGGTGGGCCCGGTATGTGATGCCTGGCGGTGAGATTGACCGACGCTATTACGAGTGCTGCGTGCTGTCGGAGCTGTGCGGCCGGTTGCGCGCCGGCGACGTTTGGGTCGTCGGCAGCCACCGCTACCGGTCCTTCGAAAGAACATCTCATCTCCCGCGAGGCGCAGCAGGAGCTGCTGCAAAGCGGCACCTTGCCGGTCGCGGTCGATCCCGATTTCGAGCGTTTCATCGCTGGCCGCCGTGCCCTTCTCGATGTGCATCTGGCGGCGGTCGACGCCAAGGCGAAAGGCGGTTTGCTGCCCGATGTCTCGCTCGAGAAGGGGGTGTTGAAGATCGCGCCGATCGAAAAATCAACGCCGCCGGAGGCCGAGGTACTCGCCGCCCGTCTCTACGCGATTCTGCCGCGCATTCGCATCACCGACCTGTTGTCGGAGGTGGCGCGCTGGACACTGTTCACCGACTGCTTCACCCATTTACGCAGCGGCGAAACGGTTGCCGACCCACGAGCCCTGATGGCAGGCCTCCTGGCGGACGGACTCAACCTCGGTCTGACGCGCATGGCCGAGGCCTGCACTATCGCCAGCCTCGGCCAGCTCGCCTGGGTCGCCGATTGGCATATTCGCGACGAGACCTACGCCCTTGCCCTGCGTCGCCTCGTCGATCATCAGCAGCGCGAGCCGCTGGCGGCGATCTTCGGGGGCGGCTTTGCCTCATCCTCGGATGGGCAGTTCTTCCGGGCCGGCGGTTTCGGCCGCGCCGCTGCACGCATCAATGCCCATTACGGCGACGATCCGGGAAGCAAGTTCTACACGCACCTCTCCGACCGCTTCGCTCCGTTCTACATCAAGGTGGTCGCGGCGACGGCGAGCGAGGCTCTGCATGTCCTCGACGGCCTCTTGTATCATCAGAGCGAGGTCACGGTTCGCCGCCACCACGCCGACGGCGGCGGCGATTCCGAGCACGTTTTTGCGCTCCTCGCTCTGCTTGGCTTTCAGTTTGCGCCGCGCATCCCGGACCTGAACAACCGCCGGCTCTACAGCTTTGCCAACCCCTCGGCCTATCCGGCGCTCGAACCGCTGATCGCCGGCCGCATCAACGTCGCGCTGATCCGCGCCCATTGGCTGGAGATCCTGCGGGTCGCCGCCTCGATCCAGACCGGCACGGTGACGGCCTCCCTGATCATGCGCCAGCTGGCCGCCTATCCCCGGCAGAACGGCGTTGCTGCGGCGCTACGCGAGCCGGGCCGGTTGGAGCGCACCCTGTTTACGCTCGATTGGATTGAAGACCCGGAGCTGCGCCGTGACACGGGCCGCGAACTCAACAAGGGCGAGTCGCGCAACAGCCTGGCACGGGCCGTCTTCATTCACCGGCTCGGCGAAATTCGCGACCGCACTTACGAAAATCAGCAGCACCGTGCTTCCGGCCTCAATCTTCTGGTCACGGCCATCACCCTATGGAACACCCGCTACCTCAATCGCGCCATCGCGGCCCTGCGCGAGACCCTGGACGTTCCCGATCACCTTCTTGCCCACCTGTCGCCGCTCGGCTGGGAGCATATCAATCTCACCGGCGACTACGTCTGGTCGACCGCCGACAAGATGACGGAAAACCGTGACGGATATCGGCCCCTCCGGCCGGCGCCCGATCCCGTATTGATGGCCGCCTGAGTTCCTACTTTGTCCGCTTATGCGTATCAGAGAAGCGTTTCGTTATTTCCGGCCATACTGCGCAACAGGTCTAGGCTCGCGATCGGCCTGCGACTAGCGGTCAAGAAATCCTCGTCGAGCCACATAACGACGATATGCCGTTGCGGTTCGGCATCCGCGCAGCTGTGGGCGGCGTAGCGATCGAACTCCTCGTAAGGGATGATTTGAGGGAGCGGCGCCGCGACGCCGTTCCCGCCACCGCCGCTGGTTCCGCCGCTTTGACCGGTTCCATCGTTGTCCGTAGCGGCCTTGGTGTCGGTCGGCGGAAGTTGAAAAGCGATCAGCGACCCTTTGGCAGCGGTTTGCGCGGTTACTGGCGGCTGGGAATTTGGTTGAGTTGGCGGCTGGGTTTTTGGTGGGACTGGCGGCTTTTCGTTAGTGCGGAAATATCCCATATGCTCTTCATCGGCCGGCGCATAATCCTCGGTGCGGAGCGCCGCCAGCACAGCATAACGCAAGCGTCGCCGGGTCTCGGCTGCCTCCGGATAGGGAGCTCCGGGGAGGGTTACGCCAAGTGCCAGCGTGTTGCAGTTGCCTGGGAACCGAGTTGTGATTGCGTGGTCGCCATCGGGGAAGTCCGTCGCGCGACGCTGCAAATCCCGCGTCACCGCGTTGAACGGGTCCTGCCACAGCCTCGCGTCGATGTCTTGATAGGCCGAGATTTTATAGGTGTCGTATTGGATGTCATTTGGCCGCGAGCTGACCAGAGGCGGCCGTTGCCAGGCGACGTAAAGGGCGCTGACCGCGGCGAAGGCTACGACGATAACGCTGCCGCCCCAGCTCCCTGACTGTTTGTCGTCTGCCATTTTCGCGATCCTTGAAATGGCTGGCGCCGACGTCGTGCGCCGGCCTTAACCATTTCAATCGAATTGGCGGGCGAAACCTGTGAGCCGGTTCACACTCGCGGCAAAAAAGTGGTAATGCTGCGTCGGAAATGGGACGTTCTCACAAACCGCCGCGGCCGACAATAAAGTCGACGATCTCGTCGATGCCGTGGCCCGATTTCAGATTGGTGAACACAAACGGGCGGGCGCCGCGCATGCGGCGGGCGTCGCGGTCCATGATGTCGAGGCTGGCGCCAACCAATGGCGCCAAGTCGGTTTTGTTGATGACGAGCAGGTCGGACCGGGTGATGCCGGGGCCGCCCTTGCGCGGGATCTTGTCACCGGCGGCGATGTCGATGACATAAATCGTCAGATCGGCGAGCTCGGGTGAAAACGTCGCGGCGAGGTTGTCGCCGCCAGATTCGATCAGGACCAGATCGAGGTTCGGGAAGGCGCGCTGTATCTCGGCAATGGCGGCGAGATTGATCGAGGCGTCCTCGCGAATGGCGGTATGCGGACAGCCGCCGGTTTCGACGCCGCGGATGCGTTCGGGCGGCAACGCGCCGCTATTGGTCAGGAATTCGGCATCCTCGCGCGTATAGATATCGTTGGTGATGGCCGCAATCTCGAAGGAGCCGCGCATT
>DASXMC010000428.1:0-6875 GCA_036495885.1 Allostellaceae bacterium
GTGCTCACCGACCGGCATCCCAAGCTCGAAATCGAAATTTTAGTCACCGCAAGGCAATTCAGCCTGCTGAAGCGAGAAGCGGATATCGCTATCGGCCTGTCGAGGCCGGAGCACATGCGCGTCGTCTCCAGGCGCCTCACCGATTACCGGATGTATGTCTACGGCTCGCTGACCTATCTGGAGAAGGCAACGCCGATCGTCACAATAGAGGATCTCAAGAACCACCCCTTCATCGGTTATGTCGAAGAGCTGTTGTTCGCGCCTGAGCTCAGTTTCGCCGAGGCGATCGGAGCCGATATCGAACCCCGCATCCGCAGCACGAACGTCCTGGCGCAACTCCATGCCACTCTGTCGGGAAGTGGTCTTTGCGTGCTGCCTGCTTTCATCGGATCCGGCTACCCAGCCCTCGTTCCGATACTGCCGGAGAAGATGTCGGTTCCACTGTCCCTACACATGCACATCCACGAAGATCACAGAAGAGCCGCGCACGTCCGGGAGGTCGCGGCGTTCATCGCAGCCGAAGTCGAGCGTGACCGTTCTCTCTTCATTACGCCAACGGCACCACCGCGGCGCCAGCCGTAAGAACATGCGCCAACATGGTGCACAGATCCGCCTATGGCGGAAGGGATCGGCCTGAGGTAAGGGAGATTCCCGCCTCTTGAGCTCCGAGTATCCACCGTGCCGTTCAAACTGAACCAGGATCGCCGCCACCACATCCCACGCCAGCAGCGCAAGGTCACCAACAGGCCAGCCTATGAAGCCAGCTTGCGTCAGCGTGGGGTCTGACGGTATGGTTTGCCGATGACGCAATCGCGGCTTGGGCAGTGCAACCGCGGACGACGCGAGGCGGGCAAGCGTGGTATTCGCCGTTGGCGATCCTCACGGTGCTGACGCTGCGCGCCGTGTTCCGCCTCGCCTATCGGCAGGCAGAGGGGCTGATCGGCTCAATTATCAGCTTACCCGGTCTGACGCTGCGTGTGCCGGACCACACCACGCTGAGCCGTCGTTCTGCGACGCTGGAGGTGCCACGGCCGACGGCCGGTGATTGCGAGGCCCGGCCCGTCCACTTGCTGGTGGCCCGTCCACTTGCTGGTCGACAGTACGGGGTTGAAGTTATGCGGCGCAGGCGAGTGGCTGGTTGAAAAGCATGGCACCAAGACGCGTCGTGCCTGGCGGAAGCTGCATCTCGGTGTGGACGCCGAGACCGGCCAAATTGTGGCTTCGGTGCTGATCAGCAAAGAGGTTGACGATGGCGCCCAGGTCAGTCCCTTGCTCGACCAGGTCACCGGTTCGGTGTCCTCGTTCACCGCTCATGGAGCACGATCAGGATGGCATTTACGCCGCGGTCGTCGAACGTCACCCTGAAGCGGCGGTGATTGTGCCGCCGCGTAGCACGGCGGTGCTGAGCGACATGGCTGCAAACGCGCCGACACAGCGCGATCGTCACCTCCAGTGCAACACCGGGAGCAGTCGTATTGCCTGGCAGAAGGCCTCTGGCTACAACAGGCGTGCTAATGGTGGCCGAGCTCGAGAACCCGCACGTCCTGCTGTTCGAGAAGAAGCGGTCGGGTCTCCAGGTGATCCTCCCCTTGCTCGAAGCGGTGGTGCAGAGCGGCAGTCCGTTGCTCATCGCCGCCGAGGACATCGAGGGCGAGGCGCTGGCCACGCTCGTCGTCAACAAACTGCGCGGCGGTCTCAAGGTCGCGGCGGTGGAGGCTCCAGGCTTCGGCGACCGGCGTAAGTCGATGCTCGAGGACATCGCGATCCTGACCGGCGGTCAGGTGATCAGCGAGGATCTCGGGATCAAGCTTGAGAACGTGACCCTCGACATGCTCGGTATGGCCAAGAAAGCGCGTATTGAGAAGGAGACCACTACGATCATCGACGGCACCGGCAAGAAGTCGGACATCGAGGGCCGCTGCACACAGCTGCGCGCGCAGATCGAGGAGAGAAATTGCAGGAGCGCTTGGCAAAACTTGCGGGCGGCGTTGCCATCATCCGCGTCGGCGGCGCGACTGAGGTCGAGGTCAAGGAAGGCAAGGACCGCGTCTACGACGCGGTGCACGCGACCAAGGCGGCGGTCGAGAAAGGTGTCGTCGCCGGCGGCGGCGTCACGCTCCTCTATGCAAGCAAGACGCTTGGCGGTCTGAACCCCGAGAATGACGACGAGAAGGTCGGCATGGTTCGATCATCGTCGGCAAGCTGTTGGAAAAAGGGCGACGCCGATCACGGCTTCGACGCCCAGAACGGCACCTATGTCGATATGGTCAAGGCCGGCATCATTGATCCGGCCAAGGTCGTGCGCCTGGCGTTGCAGGGCGCCGCCTGTGCGGCCGGTCTACTCTCGTCACCACCGAGGTGATGGTCGCCGAGAAGCCGCAGAAGGGCGCGCCAGCCATGCCTGCCGGTGGCATGGGCGGTATGGATTTCTAATCTTCTAGGCGCGTCAACGCCGCGGAAGAGTGGCGCCGCTCCTTAAAATAACAGGGAGATGTGCTGCTCTTTCGGGGCAGCGGCGCCCTCCCCTTGATCCCAGATGTTGAGGAGCGACTCGTATGGAAAACATCTGCTTGAAGCCGCCGAACGAGGCGATGCCGAGTCGCAATTCAATCTCGGTATCATTTACGAAAATGGATTGAGCAATAGCCGTTACGTCGTCGAAGGCAACCGAGCGGAGGCCGTCGGGTGGCTGCTGGCCGCTGCCGAACAGGGATTGCCCCGCGCGCAAATCAAACTTGCAGAGATGTATGCTGGCGAGCCCGACATATCGGAAAGCTCGGTAAAGGCTTGCGGGTGGTACCTGTTGGCGATGACGAGCCTGCGTGGAGCCCATCTTCAGAAAGCTCAGTCCGCCTACCAGCGCGTCTCCTTCGGCTTGGCGCCGTCTCAAATGGCAGAGGTCAGGCGTTTTGCGCAAGACTGGAAGCCGAAGGCGGTGACTATCGGGGCAGTGTCAGATCAGCCGGCAAATGCCCTGACGGAGGACGACCATGATTAGAGCCTGGATTGTCCCGCCAATTGTCATTCCGATCCTGATCAGCCTGGGCCTGGCGGCATTCCTCGACACGATCCTCGCCCGCCGACAGCGCGTCGCCTACGTCGCATGACGCGTTTTTCCACGGCCTCGGTCGGCTTGAGCCGTTGCTGCGACTTTCCAGCCTAGCACTGGGACGATCTGCGAACCTCCAATCCAATCGAGAGCGTGTTCGCCACGGTGCGGCATCGCGCGGTACGCACCGAGGGTGCGCTAAAGTGAGACGCTGCCCGGCTCATGGTCTTCAAGCTGGTCGTGGCCACGGCCAAAACCTGGTGCCGGCTAAAGGGCAAGAAACGTCGGCCAGGGCGTCACGTTCCGAAACGGCCTTGAAGTCATCAATAGCCCCAACAGAGCGCCGCCTGATCACGACGTCACCCAAATGTCGGCATTGCTCGGCGGCGCCCCGGCGAACCCTTAGCGGCGACGCACGCGGGTTAAAGACTTCATCGAGGTCCGGGGCTTCCCGGAGATCTCCGCAATTTTCCGGTCTTGGGCCTCGATATAGGTCCTGGCCAGTAGGTCTCCATCGACGGCGTCGAGCTCTGAGGCCGGTACTTTTCGGTTCGAGGTGCGCGTCCCGTCGTCGTAGAAGACATCGAAGAGAATGAATTCCTCGACGCGGCGAACGGTGGAACGTTTGGCCATGCATCAATCTCCCGAATACTTGGTTGATGCGCCGCAGATATCGACTATCTGGCGGCGAAGCGAAACGGCACCAGTCGCTGCAGATCGTTGTCCCACAATGCGTAGCGCAACGCCTGAAGCGCCGTGCGCAACGTAAGAGTTGACGCCGGTTGCAAGCCGGCTTCGGCGTTGTGGCATTCCTCGAGCCGATAATTCGGGATCCGTGGGTTTACATGGTGCACGTGGTGAAAGCCGATATTGCCGGTAAACCACTGGAGCAGGCGCGGCAGGCGAAGATAGGAGGTTCCTCCGAGCGAGGCCGCAGCAAAGCTCCAGCTTGACTCCGGCATCCACCGCGCATGCTCAAAGCGGTGCTGGATCGAGAACAGCCAGACACCCACGATTGAGGCGATTGCCATGATCGGCAGCTGGACGGCGGCGACACGGCTGTAGCCGAGAGCGAGGCCCAAGCCGCCCATGAGAACGGCCAAGGCAAAGTTGGTCAGGTAAACCCCGCGTCGCTCGCGCCGCCATCCCTTGGCCGCGTCGAAGGGCACCCGATAGAGGATGATGAACACCAAGGGCGGCAGCAACAGGTTGGCGACGATCGGATGATTGGTGAGGCGGACCAGGCATCTACGCCAACATCCGAGGGCTCGGTATTCCGCCACCGTCATGCGCGACGAGTAGATATCCAGCCCGCTTGCCGCGCGCCGGTCGAGATTGTTCCAAAAACCGTGGTGCCTGGCGTGCTGCCGACGCCAAAAGGCATAGGGCGTCAGCGTCATCAGGCTGCATAGGTTGCCGATCAGCTCGTTTGCCCGTCGCGATCTGAAGAACGAGCCGTGTCCGCAATCATGCTGAATGATGAAGATGCGGACGAGGAACCCGGCGGCAAGCGCCGACATTGGCAGCGTGATCCAGAGCGAAACGGCGACGCACAGGTACATTGCGGTGCAGGTGGCGAAGAACCCACCGAACGACGTCGCGAGCTGTCCGAGGCTGCGCGCCAATATCGGCGCCTCAAAAGCCTTGGTCCCAGAAATTATCTGGTCCATTTGCGGCATTACCTGACCCACCCCCGGCGGAGATGAACCCTCCAGCGAGCCAGCTCACGCACCGCGACAGGCCGGCAGCAGCAGACACAGACATAACGCCGGTCGGCGGGCGAAGAGGGGAATTCACGCATAGCAAAATCGCCGTCAATGATCTGGTCGTTGGCGTCGCGCGTGACGCGGCCGCAGACTGTGCCCTTCGGACAGACGATCTTCTCGCCTTCGCGCGCGATCAGCACGCACGGGTTCCGTGGCGCATGCGTTTAGCGCGCACGATCAAACCGAGTGGCAGCAGAGCGGCCTCGCTGTTCGCCGCGGCGAGCCGCCCACCTGGGTTTGGTTCGCGACGGGCGGCGCAAAAATGGCGGCGGCGTATCGGCAGCGGGCGGTTCGGGCGGCTCTCCGCGCCGGAATTCGGCACTGGCAGGCCGCGGCGAATGCCGCGCCGGGCCGGCTCGGCCGATCGCAGCAGCCGGCCGCGACGCGAGACTGCCTTCCTGCGGCAGCTTCAACGACGGCGGCCGCTCGTGCGGGCCATCGCGCGGGGCGGGAGTCGCCGGCGGGGCCGGGATTACCCGAAGGGAGCATCGCGTCAGCTTCTCGATGTCGCGCAGATAGGGCCGCTCCTCATCGCTGCAGAACGCGATCGCGATCCCGGCGGCGCCGGCCCGCGCGGTTCGGCCGATGCGATGCACGTAATCTTCGGGAATATTTGGCAGCTCGAAATTGATGACGTGCGACACCCCGTCGACATCGATGCCGCGGGCGGCAATGTCCGTGGCGACAAGCACGCGGGTTTGGCCGTCGCGAAAACCGGCGAGCGCTCGTTCGCGCTGGGGCTGGGATTTGTTGCCGTGAATGGAGGTGGCCGCAATGCCGGCGCTGACCAGGTGACGCACGACGCGGTCAGCGCCGTGCTTCGTTCGGGTGAACACGAGCACGCGCGCGCAGACCGGATCGCGCAGCAACGTTGCAAGCAAATCCCGCTTCCGATCGCTCGGCACGAAGACCACCCCCTGTTCGACGCGCTCCACCGTCGTCGCACCCGGTGCGATGACCACCTTGACCGGGTCGTCGAGATAGTCCTCGGCAAGGGCGGCGATGGGCCGCGGCATCGTCGCCGAGAACAACAGCGTTTGCCGCTGTTGCGGCAACAGCTTTACAATGCGCTTCAGCGCATGGATGAAGCCGAGGTCGAGCATCCGGTCGGCCTCGTCGAGAACCAAAATCTCCACGCTCGACAGGGTCAGCGACCGGGTGTCGATCAGATCGAGCAAGCGTCCGGGAGTGGCAACCAGGATGTTGACGCCGCGTGCTAGGTTCTGCCGCTGCGGCCCGATCGGGACCCCTCCGAACACCACCGCCGTCGACAGCGGCGTCCCGGTGCCGTAGGCGCGAAAGCTGTCCGCGATCTGGCTCGCCAGCTCCCTAGTCGGGCTCAGCACGAGGGCGCGGCAGGTTTTCGGCGCCGCTCGTTGTGGAAGGGCGGCAAGGCGCTGCAGAATTGGTAGCGCGAAGGCGGCGGTCTTGCCGGTGCCGGTTGGTGCGATACCGCACAGATCGCGACCGCCGAGCACCGGCGGAATGGCCTGGAACTGTATCGGCGTGGGCGCCGTGTAGCCTTCTGCGGCGAGGGCGCCAAGGATAGGCGCGGATAGTCCAAGGTCGGAGAAATTGGGCAAGGCGATGACGGCCTCTCGGTGTTGGGGTGCCGACAGTGCGTTCGCGTGAACGCAATCCGGGGGTCAGGAGACGACCCGCGCGATTAGGGCTGTCCAATTGTCGGCAGGGGACAAAGACCGATCCGGCTTCCACCGCGTCGGTGGTTCGCTCACGCAGGACCGGTCACGTGACTCAACCCGAGAGCACGAACACTGCACGCCTAATATGCTGACGGATCTGCCGGGGTCAAGTGCCTGCGGCATTCCTCGGGCTCGCGAGGCGGCCCCGGCGCTGCTGCGTTCAGGCTAAGATATGACTTGAATTAGGAGACCCGACGGGCCGTTCGGGATTGGCTCGGCGACAGACTGGACAGGTTCCCGCTTATGAACCGTCATGCGCGCCCGCGCGAAACGCCCGATAAGCAAACATCAGAATGACGCTTTGGGCCGGACCTGAGCCGATCAGTCATCGCATCACACGAACGGCTGGAATCGGCG
>DASXMC010000429.1:0-4455 GCA_036495885.1 Allostellaceae bacterium
TGGTGGAGCTATCGTGCCCGCGACTGGGCGGCGTCCGACCGGGGCCGCCGGCTCGACCATGTGTGGGTGACGCCACGGCTCGTCGAAGAGCTTGGCGAGGCGGTCGTGTTGCGCGAGGCGCGCGGCTGGGACAAAGCCTCGGACCACGTGCCGGTCGTCATTACTCTCGGCCGCTGACGCTTCGCTCTCCCTGCACCGGGAAAAGCGCGGGCTCCGGGAGATCCGGGCTCGCCCAGTCTAGAGCCGGCGGTAGATATGATAGCGGCCCTCGGCGACGCCCTCGGGGAGCGGCACCGGCAGCAGGTCGGGCGAGGCGAGCGGCGGTTCGCTGACGAGAACCCCGCCCCGGCACAATAGCGGCAGGATCAGCGGCGCCAGATCGCCGGCGAGCGCCCGGCTCGCGGCCACGTCCCCGGTGCCGGGGTCGAGATGGGCTAGCACCACCCGTCCGCCGAGCTGCCCGCGGGCCGCCGGCAGGGTGTCGCGCATCTCGCCCAGCAACAGGAATTCACTCGGTGGAATGCAGTCGGGGTGGGCGGCCACCCGGCGCTCGCACACAAAGATTTGGCGACCGGGGCACAACTCGCGCAGATGGTCGTAGGTACGGCCGTTGCCGAGCCCGAGCTCCAGCACCGCGCCGTCGAGGTCGCGTACGATTTGCGCCGCCGCATCGAGGCAGGCGCGCTGCGCCTCGAGCCGGCGGATAAAGCTGTCGATCCGGCTCACCCGAAGCCGGTCACGCGGCGAGTCCGACCTGCTCGCGCAGCCGCTTGTTTTCGGCCATCGCGGCGCGCAGCTGGTTGTTGGTGACATCGAGCCGGTGCGCCAATTCCTGCATGATCGACACGGCGATGTTCGGGAATTCGCGGACCATCCGCATGAACGGCTCTTTCGAGATGCGCAACGCGATCAGCCGATCCGTGGCGCGCACCGTCGCATTGCGCGGCGCATTGCCCAAAATCCCCATCTCGCCGACCGTCTCGTTGGCGCCGAGCGTCGCCAAGATCACCGGTCCCGAGGACGTTTCGGCGATCACCTCGGCGTGGCCGTCAATGATCAGATAAGCCGCATCCGCAGTATCGCCCTGGCGGACAATGATCTTGCCGGCGTCAAACCCGACCCGCTCGCTCATGAACGCCAGGAGCTTTAGCCTCGAGGGCTCAATCTCGGCAAAGAGCGGCACTCGCCGCAACAGTTCGAATTCTTGTTTCAGGCTCATTTTCCTCCCTCCATCGCGTCTCCCATCCTGCTCTGGCCGGCCGGCATTCGCTCCCGCAATCTGGCGTTGCTCGACACGGGCGCACGGCCGAGGTTGCGAGCAAAGCCGGCCCAGTGCAACACCCATGTGCTTCTGCAGCCGATCATACTCTCTCTCCACCCCGGCGCGACACTCGCCCGGGCTCGATGTCGAAGTCGACATCGCTCCACCGAGAGTCAATAACGATATGGTATCGGCAGCAACAAGTTATCCGTCGGAGCTATGGCTACACCATCGCCTCGCCGGCGTGCACAGCACACTGCCCGCGGCGAGCTGGCCCGGCGCGCGGCCGCACGCCACTGGGTTTAGGCCCTGTGTAAAGGCCCGCTGAGGACTTGCTTGCCCGCGCGGCTCGGCTAAGTTCGCCCGGCAATGCCGCCGCTCGCCACTTTGCTCGATCCGCGTTCCGCGGCTTTCCGCGCGAATGACGCCGCAATGCGGGTATTGGTGACGGATCTGCGCGCGAAATTGGCGCACATCGAGGAGGGCGGCGGGGAGGAAGCGAGACGGCGGCATCTGGGGCGCGGGAAATTGCTGCCGCGTGAGCGGGTGCGGATCCTGCTCGATCCGGGATCGCCATTTCTGGAGCTCTCCCCCCTTGCGGCCTACGGCATGTATGACGGTGAGGTGCCGGCGGCCGGGATCATCACCGGGATCGGTCGGATCATGGGCCGGGAATGTGTCGTCGTTGCCAACGACGCCACCGTGAAGGGTGGGACCTATTTTCCGATCACCGTCAAAAAGCACCTGCGCGCCCAGGAAATCGCCGGCGAGAACCACCTGCCGTGCCTCTACCTCGTCGATTCGGGCGGCGCGTTTCTGCCGGCGCAGGATGAAGTATTTCCCGACCGCGAACATTTCGGCCGGATTTTTTACAATCAGGCGCAATTATCGGCGGCGGGAGTGCCGCAGGTCGCCCTCGTCATGGGGTCGTGTACCGCGGGCGGTGCCTACGTGCCGGCGATGTCGGACGAGTCGGTCATCGTCAAGGGTCAAGGAACGATCTTTCTGGGCGGGCCGCCTTTGGTGCGCGCGGCCACCGGCGAAGCGGTCAGCGCCGAAGAATTGGGCGGCGCTGAAGTGCACAGCCGGGTGTCCGGCGTCACCGACCATTACGCGGTTGACGATCGTCATGCACTCGGCATCGCCCGCCATATCATCGGGGCGCTGAACCGGACGAAAGAGGTGCAGCTGGCGGTGAGGCCGCCGGCGGCGCCGCTCTACCCGGCCGAGGAGCTCTATGCGGTCATCCCGCCCGACACACGCCACCCCTATGACGTGCACGAGATTATCGCCCGCCTTGTCGACGGCAGCGAGTTCGACGAGTTCAAACGCCTCTACGGCCCCACTTTGGTCTGCGGCTTTGCCCATATTTGGGGCTATCCGGTTGCACTTCTCGCGAATAACGGCATCCTGTTTTCCGAAAGCGCGTTAAAGGCGGCACATTTTATCGAATTGGCGGCGCAGCGGGGCATCCCGCTCGTCTTTTTGCAGAACATCACCGGGTTCATGGTCGGCAGGAAATATGAGGCGGGCGGGATCGCCAAGGATGGCGCGAAGATGGTGACGGCTGTCGCGACCGCAGCAGTGCCGAAATTCACCGTGATCATCGGCGGCAGCTTTGGCGCCGGCAATTACGGCATGAGCGGGCGCGCCTACAGCCCCCGGTTTTTGTGGATGTGGCCCAACGCGCGGATCTCAGTGATGGGCGGCGAGCAGGCGGCCTCGGTATTGGCGCAGATCCGCCGCGATACCCGCGAGGCGCGCGGCGAAGCCTGGAGCGGCGAAGAAGAAGAGGCGTTCAAAGCGCCGATCCGGGCGCAATATGACACCCAAGGCCATCCTTATTACGCGAGTGCACGGCTGTGGGACGACGGAGTCATCGACCCGGCCGACACGCGCATGATCTTGGGGCTCGCGCTATCGGCGAGCCTCAATGCCCCGATCGAAAGGTTCGATGGCAGCCGCCATCGCTTCGGCGTGTTCCGGATGTGAAAGAGCTTGGTTTTTAGTCAGGTATTTCTATCCGCCATCGCTTGATCCGCCAGCGTGATCTGCCCGTATCGCTGCTCAACGAGCGGGGTTGGCGGCAACCTCGCCATCCGTCATATTCGCGCGACCGTCGGGAGGGAAAGCATGCCGGCCTCACCTCATTACCCCTCCCTGTTTCAGATAAACACCAGGGTTTGGCTCGAGCGCCTGTCGCGCGGAGCAGGCCGGCGGATCACCCTCGCTGACATCGACGACGCGGCGATCGACGGCTTTGCGGCGCAGGGGTTCGAGTGGATCTGGCTGTTGAGCGTCTGGCAGATCGGCACCGCCGGCCGCAGCATCGCCCGCACCGATCCGCGATTGCAGACCGAATTCAGAGCGGCGCTGCCTGACTTGAGCGAGGACGATGTCTGCGGTTCGGGCTTTGCGATTACCGCTTATACCGTGAGCAATGCGCTCGGCGGCGATACTGCGTTGGCGGGCTTTCGCGAGAAGCTGTCGCGGCGCGGCATTAAACTGATGCTGGATTTTGTTCCGAACCATACCGCCCTCGACCATCCGTGGGTTAAGACCCACCCCGAGTATTTCGTCGCCGGCACCGAAATCGCATTGGCCGACGAACCGCAAAATTACGTGCGGCTTGCGACCGATGTCGGACCAAAGATATTCGCGCACGGCCGCGATCCGAATTTTCCCGGCTGGACCGACACTCTGCAGCTCAACTACGCAAACCCCGAGCTGCATCGCGCGCGGATAGACGAGCTCGTCGCGATCGCCGGCAAATGCGACGGCGTTCGCTGCGACATGGCCATGCTGCTTTTGCCCGAGATCTTTGAGCGCGTCTGGCGGTTGACGCCACAGCCCTTTTGGCCGTCGGCAATTGCCGCGGTTCGCGCCCGATATCCCGCCTTCATCTTTATGGCCGAGGTTTATTGGGACCTGGAATGGACCCTGCAGCAGCAAGGGTTCGACTATTGCTACGACAAGCGGCTCTATGACCGCTTGCGCGAGAGCCACGCAGCGTCGGTGCGCGGCCATCTGGCCGCCGGCCTCGATTACCAGGACAAGCTCGCGCGCTTTCTCGAAAACCATGACGAGCCGCGCGCCGCGGCGACCTTTTCCTGGCCGCAGCACCAGGCGGCGGCGATCATCAACTTTCTTGCACCCGGTCTGCGCTTTTTCCACGAGGGCCAGCTCGACGGCGC
>DASXMC010000430.1:0-1809 GCA_036495885.1 Allostellaceae bacterium
GACCACCGAGGGCGCCGGCTTTGCCAGCCTCGCCGCTTCGGCGACCGATCTGCTCAACAAAGTCAGTTCGATGCCGTTCGACCAGATCGGCAAAAGCCTCGAGCAGCTTCTCAACTCGACCAACGGTCTCGTGAACGCGCCGCAGCTGCGCGATTCTTTAACCAAGCTGTCGGCGACGCTGGCGATGACCGAGACCTTTACCCACAACCTCAACAGCGGCACCGCGCCAGCCTTCAAGCAATTGCCTGGAATGACCAATCAATTGCAACAGACCCTCAACAACACCAACAAATTGCTGGTCTCGCTCGACAGCGGCTACGGTGACAACACCAAGTTCAGCCGCGATCTCGACCGGCTGCTGGTGCAGACAAATGATGCGCTCAGCTCGATCCGGGCGCTCTCCGACCTACTGTCGCGCCATCCCGAAGCACTGATCAAGGGTCGCCCGGCGGGCGGGGTTGAATGAGCCGCAGGTGGCGCTGGTACCGCCTCTCGGCCCTGGCGCTGGCGGCGGCAGTGGCGGCTTGCTCCTCGCCCGATCCGGTGCTCTACACGATCGCGACCGCACCCGGCGCGGCGCAGATCGGCGGCCCCAAGGTCGTGCTGGTGCAGCAGATCGCGGTCGCGCACTTTCTTGAACGCTCGCAGATCGTGCGCTCCTCGGAAAATTATCGGCTCGATGTCATGTCGAACGATTGGTGGGGCGAGCCGCTGGCGCCGATGCTGAACCGGGTGTTGGTCGAGGAATTGGGGCAGCGTCTGCCACAGAGCACGGTCATCGCCGACAATGGTGCGGTCTCCGCCCGGCCTGATGCGACGGTCGAGATCAACATCCAGCGGCTCGACGAAGACGCTGCCGGCAATCTCGTTTTGCAGGCCCAGGTGGCGGTGCGCGCCACCGGGCAAAGCCAGCCCGAATTGCGCAGCTTTCGCTTTTCGGTGGCGCCGTCCGCGCCAGGAGTGCCGGGCGAAGTCGCCGCGATCAGTGTAGCGCTCGGCCGCCTCGCCGACGGCATCGCGCCGATGCTGGCGACACTGCCGGTGAGCGGGTGAACACCCCCTCCCCTGCCGTTTCGGCCGCCGCGGCGGTATCCCGCGCAATGCTCGCGAGCCGCCCGCAATTGCGCGAATGCCCGGGCTGCGGGCTGTTGCAGCAGATACCGGAGCTCGACCCCGGCAGCACGGCGCATTGCGCGCGTTGCCCGACGATCCTGCGGCGGGTCTCCACCCATCGCCTCCAGCACGTCGCCGCCCTCGCCTCGGCGGCGCTGATTTTGCTGATCGTCATGTGTCTCACGCCGCTGATGAGCGTCGAGACCGCCGGCATTCGCCGCGCGGCGGACCTGTTTTCCGGGCCGGAAGAATTGGTGCGGCAGAATATGGCGCCGCTGGCAATCGTGGTGCTGTTCGTCACCTTATTCGCACCGCTCGTCCGGCTCGCCGCAACGCTGTACGTGCTGGTCCGCGCCCATGAGCAGCAGCCGCCGCGCCATCTGCGCCGCCTTTTTGCGTGGGCGGAAAAATTGCGGCCTTGGTCGATGCTGGAGGTCTTCGTCTTCGGCGTCTTTGTCGCCTACGTCAAGCTCGGCGATCTTGTCTCGATCGGGCTGCGCACCGGCGTTTATGCACTGCTGGCGTGCACGTTCGTGCTGGTGTGGCTCGACAGCGCGCTCGACCGCGAGGCGGTGTGGGAGCGCCTTGATCACGAGGACGATCCCGACCGGTTGCCCTGTGGCGGCTCGGCGGGTGCGGTCGGCTGCGATACTTGCGGCCTCGTCAGTGCACCGCGGGGCCACGACGCCCGTTGCC
>DASXMC010000431.1:0-3158 GCA_036495885.1 Allostellaceae bacterium
TTCTGGTTTTTCAAGGCCTCAACAAGCGCTGGCACAGCGACTGAGCCGATGTCTTGGAGTGCGTGAGCAGCGCTCACATATACATCCTGGTTCTTTAAGGCCTCGACAAGCGCTGGCACGGCATCAGCGGCGGCTGGGCCGAATTTTCCAAGTGCACCAGCAGCACCCCGGCGGACCTCCGCATTCTGGTTCTTCAAGGCCTCGACAAGTGCTGGCACAGCGACTGGGCCGTGAGCCTCCCCCGCATTGGTGGACACCTTTGCTAAGCTCCGACGGGAGCGGAAAGGTGTCGAATGGCCCAGGGACGGCGTCAATTCACCGATGAGTTCAAGCGAGAGGCGGTCGCCCTGTTGGCGAGCAGCGGTCGACCGCTGACCCAGATCGCGAGCGAGTTGGGCATCGCCCCCTCGATGCTGCGCAATTGGCGCGATCGCGGCGGAGGGCGGAAGGCGGGGCCGGCGCTGCACCCGATACCGGCGTCGGTCCCGCATTCCGCACCGGACCCGGCGGCAGAGATCTCGCGGCTTCGCCGCGAGAACGATCGCCTGCGCATGGAGCGCGACATTTTAAAAAAGGCTGTGGCCATCTTCTCGGAACCGCCGAGATGAGGTTCCGCTTGATCGAGGACCACCGGGATGTCTGGCCGGTGCGGGTCATGTGCGATGCGCTGAGCGTGTCGGCATCGGGCTACTATGCGTGGCGGTCACGGCCGCAGAGCCCGCGCGCAATTGCCAATCGCGAGCTGCTGATCGATATCCGGCGGGTTCATGCCCAGCACCGGGAACGATACGGTGCGCCGCGCATCCATGCCGAACTGCGCGCCGAGGGCCAAACCATCAGTCGCAAGCGGGTTGAACGGATCATGCGCCGGCATGGTATCCGGGCTCGCGCGCCACGTCGCTATCGCGTCTGTACGACCGACAGCAAGCATTGCCTGCCGGTGGCGGAAAACCTGCTGGATCAGAACTTTGTCGCCGACCGGCCCGACCAGGTCTGGCTGGCCGATATCACCTATATCCCAACCGGCGAAGGCTGGTTGTACCTGGCCGTGGTCCTCGATCTGTTCACCCGCAAGGTGGTCGGCTGGGCCATGCGCGATCATATGCGCGCCGAACTGACCATTGCCGCGCTCACCATGGCCATCCAACGACGACGTCCGGCGGCGGGGCTCATTCATCATTCCGATCGCGGCAGCCAATATGCTGCCGGCGACTACCGTAAGATCCTGCAGGCCGCCGCTATCCTCCAATCGATGAGCCGCAAGGCAAATTGCTGGGACAATGCGCCAATGGAGAGCTTCTTCGGCACTTTGAAAACCGAGCTCGTTGATTACGGCGAGTACCCTGATCGAGATACCGCGCGGCGCGACCTGTTCGCCTATATCGAAGGCTATTACAATCGTCGACGGATCCACTCCGCCATCGGCTATATCACCCCCGAACAGGCAGAGGCAGAATTCGCATAATTCGGTGTCCATTTTTCCGGGGGAAGGTCACTGACGATCTGCGGATCATCCGGCGCGCACTGCTCGACCCGTGACTCGCCTTCGTCGCATCCTGTATCGGCTTGGCAGCGTAATCCGTGGTCAAGCTCCTGGCGAATGTGGGCGAGCAGATGAGAACAACGACCCGCGTTTATGGTTACGACAAGCTTCCGATCGTCGAACGGATTAAACGCGGTGAAACCACGGTAGAGGAGGAGGCCGCCAAGCTGGAGCCGTCCGGCACCGTGGAAGAGATTCTGGAATGGCTACGGCTCTATGAAGCCGAGGGCAGGGACGCTTTTATAAAGCGAAAGTCAGGGACCGGGGCGCGGCGTGACGTGAGATCAACGAAGACGAGGAGTAAACAATGACCGTCGATAAGCAGGTTCTCGATCTGGCCAGCAGCTTCGGCGCACTCGCACTCGCGACGTTGTTGCACGGATCGGCTGCGGTTGCCGGCCAGGGCTCGATCGGCGCAGGCTGGAACCCCGCAAACAACCGGAAACCCCGCAGTGCCGTTCAAACACCACGCCAAGCACCGTCATCATATCGCGAAACCGCGCTATCGGGTCACGAACGGCCCGGAATATGACGCGGCATTGCGACGGCGGGGCAGTCTGACGGTGTGGTTCACGGACGAGGCGATCGCGGCGTGGCAGGCGGAACCCCGCACCACACCGGGCGGCCAGCCGCATTATTCGGCTCTGGCGATCAGGACAGCGCTGACCATGCGCGCTGTCTTCCGCTTGGCGTTACGGCAAACAGAAGGGCTCATCGGCTCGGTCATCGCGCTTCTCGGGCTCGATCTCACCGTGCCGGACCATTCAACACTGAGCCGCCGCAGCAAGACGCTGGAAATGCCACCGCTCTGCCGGTCTGGTCCCGGCCCGCTGCATTTGCTCGTGGACAGCACCGGCCTGAAGCTCGGTGGAGCCGGGGAATGGCTGGTTGAAAAGCACGGCACGTCGCGCCGCCGATCCTGGCGTAAGCTGCATCTCGGCGTCGATGCCGAGAGCGGCGAAATCCTCGCGATTGAGCTGACCAGGAAAGAGATCGATGACGCTGCGCGGTCGGCCGCGCTGCTCGACCAGCTCACTGATCCCATCGCGTCCTTCACGGCTGACGGTGCATACGATCAGGAGCGCGTTTTTTACGAGACGGTCGCCGAGCGTCATCCGGATGCTGCCGTCATCGTGCCGCCGCGCGCAACCGCAGTCCCGGGTCCGTCTGCCGCGACCGCTCCGACACAGCGGGACCGACACATCCGGGAGATCGTCGAGCACGGTCGGATGGGCTGGCAGAAGGCGAGTGGCTACAATCTTCGGGCCAAGGTCGCGGCGTCGATCAGTCGATACAAACGCGTGATCGGCGATGCCCTTCGATCGCGTACTGACAAGACCGAGGCCACGGAAGTCGCCATGGCTGCCGCCGCCTTGAACCGGATGCTGGAATTCGGATGCCCGCACTATGTGCGGATCGCATAAATCCAGGCGAAGTTGGCGTCACCGCGTTTGCATGCCCCATCCGTGCAACACGATCACGCCGGCATGACGTGGCAGGAGGTCGTATAGCCGGCATCATCTTGTTGGTTGCTGCTTGTGGCGAAAGCCACGGATGTCATCCGGTCGGCCGTTCGGCGATTTTTCCACAGACCGGCTGCGACCAACTATTTGAA
>DASXMC010000432.1:0-5874 GCA_036495885.1 Allostellaceae bacterium
GTCAGGACCGGTATCGTGCGGGGGGCGAAAGCCGGGGCCAAGCTGCGCCGCTGCCGGCGCCAATCCTCGCCCTGGCTCAGCAACAGCCCCCGCCCGAGCAGCGGCCGCAGGATGCGGATGCCGGCGGCGGTGCGGCGGTAATTCGCCGAGTTGTCGACAAGGATATGCTGGATCCCGGCGGCGCGGTTCATGATGATCTGCCGCCGGCCGAAAATGCGGCGGCAGACGACCTCTTGTTCGAAGGCTTCGGGCGGAAAGATGCGAATTGCATTGGCGCGCAGCGAGCGCGCGATCCTGCGTGACGACGGCTCGTCCTCGCCGGCAGGAAGCGAGGCGTCAATAGGCTGGACTTCGGTCACCGTCCTGATCCCTCGGCGAGCCTTTGCGGTTCTCTGGAAATCGTGACCGACGCCGCCGGTTCCAATCGGCGCGGCGAAATGCGCAGGAACGGAACCAATGCCAAGGTCAGCAATATGGCCCCGCCGATCCACAACCAGGCGTCGTTGAACGCGGCAACCAATGCGGCGCGCTCGACCAGCGGAGCTACCAGATCGCGCGTCGCCTGGTCGACCGGCCCAATCGGGGCGCCGGTAAAGCGCGCGGTTGGCAATCCCACCAGGCGTGCGGTCGCAACGTCGCCAGCCTGCAGCCGCGCGACAAAGTGTGCAACGTGAACCGGCGTGCGCTGTTCGAGAATAGTGTCGATGATTGCAAGCCCGATCGCCCCGCCGAGGTTGCGCATCAAATTGAAGAGGCCGCTCGCATTCGCGACCCGCGCCGGCTCAAAACCGGCCAGCGCCAATACCGTGCTCGGCAACAAACACAGCATGACCGCCGTACCGCGCACCAGCTGTTGCCAGAACAGGCCCCAGAAATCCGTCGCGGGTATCATAAAGCCGTTGCCGAGCCAGCCCAATGCGAGAAGCGCATACCCCGCGGCGACGAGCAGCCGGGCGTTGCTGCGGCGCTCAAGCATCGTCGCCACCGGTGCTGTCGCCAGCTGTGCTGCACCCGTGACCATCATGATCTGGCCGATCGGCAGCGAGTCGTAGCCGCGCACCGCCCCGAGAAACACCGGCAGCAGATAGGTGGCGCCGTAGAGGCCGACGCCGAGCGCAAAGCTAAAGCCGCAGCCGATTGCGAAATTGCGGTCGCGAAAGGCGTAAAGGTCGATCAGCGGTGCTGCATGGCGCAGCGATCGGGTGACGAAGGCAAGCCCGCTACCGGCGCACAAAATGGCGAGCAGCACCATTGTGGCGCTTCCCCAGCCCCGGCTTGGCGCCTCTTTCAGCAACAATTCGAGACCTGCGAGAAACACCGCCAGCAAGGGCAATGCCCAAAGGTCGACCGTGGCAAAGCAGCGGCGATCGGCGCTGTCGACATCGACCGCCCACGCCGCCAGCATCGCGACCACGATCCCCGGCGGAAGGTTGATCAGAAACAGCCAATGCCATGAGAACCGGTCGGTAACAAACCCGCCGACCACCGGTCCCAATGTCGGAGCCAGCATTGCAAAGACCCCGGCAACCAATGTCGCGCGGATGCGCGCCCGCCCGCTGAACATCAGAAAGATCGCGGAAAAGACGAGCGGGATCAGGGCGCCGCCGCAAAATCCTTGCACCACCCGCGCCGGGACCAGGCTCCAGAACCCGGTCGAAACGGCGCAGGCGAAGCTCGCCAGCGTGAAGCCGGTGACGCAGGCGACAAAAGCGCCCCGGGTCGACAGCATCCGACTGAGCCACCCGGTCAGCGGGATCGCGACGATCTCGGCCATCAGGTAGGCGGTTTGTACCCAACTCAGGCGGTTGAGGGGAATGTCGAGCCCAGCCTGAATCTCGGGCAGCGAGCTGGCGACGATCTGGATGTCGAGGATCGCCATGAACATGCCGACCGCCATCGCGGTAAAGCCGACCCAGGTCTTTGGCCCCGGTCTGGCGGCGATCATCACAGCCCGCGGCGCGGCGCCAATATCCGGTCCTCAATCGCGATGCGGCGGGCGCTCAGCGCTAGGTTCAAGGCGGAAAATCCCGCGGCGATCGCGACGGCGCCAAAGGCGAGCGGCAACAGTGCGATCTCGCCGGCGACGATCACATAGTTCGGATGGCGCAGCCAGCGATAGGGGCCGGCCCGGATGAGGGGTGCCGAAGGTAGGCTCAGGATCCGAGTCGACCAAAGGCGGCCAAGGCTGAAAATGACCCAGAGACGTGCGGGTTGCAACAGCGCAAAACCGGCGAGCAGCGGCCAGCTGGGCGGGGTTGCGGCCGGCACCAGCAACGCCAGGCTCGCGAGCCAACCGGCATGGAGAGCGACAAGATACGGATAGCCGCCGGCATCGGCCTCGATCGCGCCGAGCCGCCGCAGCCGGGCGGTGTTGTGGCCGGCCCAGGCGAGCTCAGCGAGCCGCTGCAGCCCGACAAAAACGAGCGTGAGATAAAGCGGCGTCACCGGTTGGCGAGCGCCAGAAACCCGGCAGTAAACCCGGGGCCGAGCGCCGTCATCAACGCCAAATTCCACTCTCGGGCTTCCGCCAGCATTTGTTCCATCACGAACAGCACGGTTGGTGCCGACATGTTACCATAGTCGCGCAGCACCCGACGTGCCCCGGCGAGCGCGCCCGGCGGCAGACCAAACGCCTGTTCGAGGGCGGTGATGACCTTGGCGCCGCCCGGATGGCACACAAAGCGATCGATGTCGTCGAGCGCCAATTGGTGGCGGGCGAGGAATTCTTCGGCGACACTGCGCAACTTTGTCGCGACGAGCTGCGGGATGTCGCGCGAAAACACGGCGCTGAAGCCGTCATCGACAACGTCCCAGCCCATTATGTCGAGGGTTTGCGGCCAGGTATGCTCGCCGCTGGCGACGATTGCCGGGCCTCGCGCGTCGGTGGACAGTATAACCCCGGCGGCTCCGTCGCCGAATAGCGCTGTGGCGACAATGTTGCTTTTCGACCAATCGCTTCGACGAAACGACAACGCGCACAATTCGACGACCAGCAACAACACGGTCTCGCCGGGAGCGGCCAGCGCCAGGCTTGCCGCGCGCGCGAGGCCGACCACGCCGCCGGCGCAGCCCAGCCCGAATATCGGTAACCGGCGCACGTCCCGACGCAGCCCCATGCGTTCGATCAGGAGCGCATCGAGGCTCGGTGTGGCAATGCCGGTCGTCGAGACGGTAACGACCGCATCGATCGTCTTCTTGTCGAGCCCGGCGCGATCGAGCAGCCTGAGCGTCGTCTCCTCTAGCAGATCAAGCGCGCCCGCAATGTAGACGCGATTGCGCTCGGCCCAGCCGTGCGGGCGGTCGTACCACTCGATCGGCACACACGAATAGCGGGTGCTGATGCCACTGTTCGCGAACACCGGCAATAGCCGCTCGAGTGCCGGAGCGGCGCCGAAGAGTGCCTGAACCCGCCGAATCACGTCGTCTTGGTCGAGCGGAAAGGGGGGCACCGCGGTCGCGATACTCAACAGACGCGGGACTGCCGACATCAGAACGCCGCCTTTCTGCACCGGGTCAACCGGGTCACCCCGGCTTCGACTGAGACAGTTTGCCGCGTGCAAAAATCTACACGCGCAGCGTGTAGTGAGCAGCTTGACGGCTTCACTTACTATCCCCTTGGCACGAATATTACCGAACTCAAAGGAAGCTGGAACCTGGTTGGTGAAGATTGTGTCCCGTTCCACCTGCGGCGCCATCGAGCAATCAGAGCGCACTGCCGGTTAAATGCGCTCGTGTTGCGATGCGGCACTTGCGTGGGCTTCCAGTCTAAAACCCGAGAGTTTTCGCGAGCAGTTTCGCAGCTGCGCACTCAGCTTGCGGTGAGTGCCGGGCGCGGGCATGCTGGCCGGCGGCAAAAATGTGGCGAATCGGCGAGCCGGGGAGAAGGGTGATGAACGGCGCGGAAAGCTTGGTGCGGACCTTGGTGGGCGGCCGGGTCGATGTGTGCTTTGCCAATCCCGGCACCTCTGAGATGCATTTTGTCGCCGCCCTCGATCGGGTCGACGGCATGCGCTGCATCTTGGGCCTGTTCGAGGGTGTCGTCACCGGTGCCGCCGACGGCTATGCCCGGATGAGCGAACAGCCGGCCGCGACCCTTTTGCATCTCGGTCCCGGTCTCGCCAACGGTCTCGCCAACATCCACAACGCCAACAAGGCGTCCTCGCCGATGGTCAACATCGTTGGTGATCACGCAACCTATCACCGCAAATACGACGCGCCCTTGACCTCGGACATTGAGGGATTGGCGCGACCGTCTTCCCATTGGGTCAAGACCTCGCCCGACGCCAAGTCGATCGCCGCCGACGGAGCTGCCGCGATCGCCGCGGCGCGTACCCCGCCGGGCCAGATCGCGACCCTAATCCTGCCGGCCGACACTGCGTGGAACGACGGCGCCGGCCCGGCTGCGGTACCCCCGGCGCAAGGGCCGAAGCCGGTGACGCATGAGGCGGTCGCCGAGGCGGCGCGCGCCTTGCGCTCGGGCGAGGCGTGCTTGATCTTGGTGACCGGGAGTGCGTTGCGCCAGGATGGGCTCGAGCTCGCCGGCAAGATCGCCGCCAAAACCGGGGCGCGGCTCATCGCGCAAGGATCGAATGCGCGCACCCAGCGCGGCCGCGGCCGCGTGTTTGTCGAGCGCGTGCCCTACGTCGTCGACCAGGCGACCCGGGTGCTGGCCGGCTTGAAGCACATCATCCTGGTTGGCGCCAAAATGCCGGTTGCGTTCTTTGCCTATCCCGAAAAACCGAGCCTGCTGGCGCCACCCGGCGCGCAGGGCCATGTGCTGGCGCGCCTCGACGAGGACATGATCGGCGCCCTCAAAGCCTTGGCCGAAGAGGTCGGCGCGCTGAACACTCCCGCACCGGTCGTCAATGAGCCGCCGCCCGAGAAGGCTAGCGGCCGGATTACTCCCGAGGCGCTCGGCGCCTCATTGGGTGCGCTGCTGCCGGAAAATGCGATTGTTGTCGACGAGGCGGTCACGACCGGGCGCGGCTTTTTCGCGCCGACCCGTTCGGCAGCACCTCATGACTGGCTCTCCAACATGGGCGGCTCGATTGGCCTCGGCATGCCGCTCGCGACCGGTGCGGCGGTCGCCTGCCCGGACCGCAAAGTCGTCACCCTCGAAGGCGACGGCAGTGCGATGTACACCCTACAGGCGCTGTGGACGCAGGCGCGCGAGGGGCTCGATGTCACCACGCTGCTGTTCTCGAACCGCAGCTATCAGATCCTGAAAGGCGAGCTCGCCAATGTCGGCGCCGGCAATCCCGGCCGCAAGGCTCTCGACATGCTCGACCTCGACCGTCCCGATCTCGATTTTGTCGCCCTCGCCAAGGGGATGGGAGTACCCGGCGCACGCGTGACCGATATGGACGAGTTCAATCGGCGGCTCGCCGAAGGGATTGCGGCGCCGGGACCGTATCTTGTCGAAGTCGTGTTCTGACATCGCCGGGCGAAAAACCCACATCGGCCCGAGAGCGCTGAGAACCGGTGGGCTGCAGGGGACGGCGAAGATTAGTCGAGTTCGCTACTCGACCCGGGCGCCGACCCGGATCGGCACCGAACGGCGCCCGCTCTCACCGGATGTTGGATATCGGCACGGAATGTCTTATAAGATAAAGATAGGGATCAAGCAGCGAGGCGGGGTTATCTGGATTCCGGCGGGAACCATCGCGCGCAATATTTGGTTGATCGGGCATAGGTCGTAGCGGTTTCGCCATCGTGCTGCGCTTCGGCGTGGCTGGCATCGGCAATATTGGGGGTGGCTTCCGTGCGCGACGGTCTGCGCATCTATAATCTTTTTCCGAGCCTGGCGGGGACGGTCCGGCAATGGGCCGAACATCTGCCACGAATTGCAGCGATGGGTTTCAACGCTGTCTACGT
>DASXMC010000433.1:0-2907 GCA_036495885.1 Allostellaceae bacterium
CTTGCAATTCGGCTTTGGCAATCCGCCGCTCAACGCCGAAATCAGCCACGCCTTTGCCCAGGGCTTTGGGCCGCGCTCGGGGACCGATGTCGACGCCTACGCGTTCCAGCCTCTGGTCACCGGCTTGAGGGCCGCAACCCAACCCATCGTTCTGCCGGTCGTCAATCACTTCTGGCAGAGCGATCCGGACGCGCTTGGCGGCCGCTGGAACTTTAACCAGAACCTGCTCGACATCGTCCGCCCGGAGGGCACGCAAGACCGACGGCTATCGCTCGGAGGAGGGTGGGAACGGACCTTTCGCGACGGCATTGGCGGCCAGTACGATTTCACCGCAAACGTGCGCGGCGACGCCTATTGGGTCAACGATTTGAGCCCGGTGTCGAACCCCGATCTGCCGACGGCCTTCTTCCCAGTCAACGGCATGCCGGCGGTCCTGCCGGTCAATCCCAACTTTGCGACCGCCCGCGGCTTTCCGCAAGTCGGGCTGACCTGGAGCTATCCGCTGATCCATCCCGGTCAGCTGACGCCGTTGATCGAGCCGGTCGTCGGAGTTTACGCCGCGCCCAACGGCGGCAACTTGCGCAAGATCCCCAACGAGGACAGCCTGTCGTTCTCGTATGACGATTCGATGTTGTTTCGCCCCGACCGGCTCGCCGGCTATGACATTCTCGATACCGGCCAGCGCGTCGATTACGGCCTCAAGCTCGGACTTTACGACAACAGCGGCGGCAGCTACCGCGTTCTCGTCGGGCAAAGCTATCGCGCCGAAGTCAACTCGTTTCTGCCGCCGAGTTCGGGGGCCTTCAACCGCCTCTCCGATGTGGTCGGGCGCGTTGTGCTCGAGCCCAGCACCTACCTCGACCTGATCTACCGTTTTCGCCTGGCTTCGAATAACCTCGCCTTCGAACAGCAGCAGGCCTCGGTCGCGGCGGGACCGACCAATTTGAAGGTGTCCGCGACCTATATCCTGATCCCGGCACAAGCCGCCAGCACTCTCGTGACCAGTACAACCACCGGGCAATCGGTGCTCTACGGCAGGCAGGAGCAGTTGACGTTCGCCGCCACCGCACGGCTCACCCGCTATTGGTCGCTGCAAGGCAGCGAGACCCTGAACCTGACTGCCAGCTCCAACGTCATCAACGGCTTGACAACCTCGATCGCCAGCAACAGCAGCGTTTACGCCTCGCTGTCGGCGATCTATCAGGACGAATGCATGGCTTTTGTGGGCGCCATCACTCAATCCGGAATCACCAACGGCGCGGTCACTCCCGGCTACTCGGTGCTGTTCAGCGTCGTCTTCAAGAACATCGGCGAATTCGGCGGCACCGTGGCCTCGCTCGGCGGAACCCCGCAATGACTGCTTGCAGTGCCGCTGGTCGGGAAACGCTGACCGCGGATCCCAGCGACAGGCGCGGCGACATCTGCGTCAAAAAAGGGTATAGGGCTGGCAGGCGCAGCATGGTGAGTGGCAATCGATGGCAATGATCCGCCGGCTTCTCGTCCTGTATCTCGTCATCGCGGGCGTCTCGGCTGCGCTCGCCGCGGCGGCGGCGGCCGCCTCGCCGCGGGTCATTCAATCGAGCGCCGGAGCGCCGCCTCTGTTGAGGGGACGCGAACAGGGCCAGCAGCCGCCGCAGCAGGCCTATCCGGAAATGCGGATCGCAGCGGTCGTCAATGACGACGTCATCTCGGTCGCCGATCTGGCCTCGCGGGTTCGCATGGTGATGCTGTCGACCGCTCTCCCCGACACCCCGGAGGCGCGCCAGCGCGTGAGCGCTCAGGTGTTGCGCACGTTGGTCGACGAGAAGCTCGAGATCGAAGAAGCCAAGCGCAAAAACATCACGGCCACCGAGGCCGAGATCAACAAGGCGATTACCTCGATCGCCCAACAGAACAACATGAAGGCCGATCAGCTTTTTGCTGTTCTCAAATCCAGCGGCATCGAGCGCAGCGCCCTCGAAACCCAGGTCACCGCATCGATCGTGTGGGCCAAGCTCATTCGCCAGATGGCAAACGAAACCGATCCGGTCTCGGACGAAGAGATCGATGCCGCCCTCAAGCGTCTCAAGCAGAGTGAGAATGCGCCCGAGGCCAGGGTCGCGGAGATCTTCCTGCCGGTCGACAACCCTAAGCAGGACGACGATGAGCGGGCGCTTGCAGAGCGGCTGATCAACGAAATGAAGCAGGGCGCGCGGTTCTCAAACGTAGCGCGGCAATTCTCGCAATCGGCAACCGCATCGGTCGGCGGCGATATCGGTTGGGTGCATCCCGACGAGCTGAGCCCGCCTTTGGCCAAAGCAGTCGCCGGCATGCGAGCGGGCGAGCTGTCACCGCCGGTGCGGGCGGCGGGCGGCTATTATTTGCTCTTGGTTCTCGACCGGCGCGGCCTCGGCGGCGCGCCGAGCGAGGAAGATACGATGCTGCACATCGTGCAGGTCGTCTTTCCGCTTCCCGCCGAAGCGAACGAAGCGGCGCGGCGCGGCGCACTCGCCCAGGCCGCGAATGTCCGAAGCGAAGCCAAAAGCTGCGACGACATGATCAGGATCGGCAAGACCGAGGCGCCGCAGCTTTCGAGCCAGGGCGATGTCCGGATCGATCAGATATCGCCCTCGATGCGCAGCGCCGTGCTGGCGCTCGGAGTGGGCCAGCCGTCGCAGCCGATCCTGCAGAAGAACGGGGTCGGCGTCATCATGGTATGCGGTAAGACCGTCCCGAAGGCGGTGGTCCCGACTCGTGAGGAGGTCGCCGAGAGCATTATGCGGGACCGTGTCGACATGTTGGCGCAACGTTATCTACGCGATTTGCGGCGCACCGCCTTTGTCGACGTCCGGGTGTGACCCGGATGGCGCTGCCGCTCGCCTTGACGATGGGTGAGCCCGCCGGGATCGGCGGCGAAATTGCGCTGAA
>DASXMC010000434.1:0-5336 GCA_036495885.1 Allostellaceae bacterium
CCTCGGCATGACGAAAGAAGATATCTGCCAGCCCGAGCTCCTCGACGCGAACGATCGGCGTTCCGAGTTTCGCGATGGCGGCATCGGTCGCGTCGCGTGCCGCCAGTTGCACCGAGCTCCACCGTAGCCGGGGGACCGAGGGTTCGAATACCCTGTGGACGAGCTGATGACGATGCAGGGTGTATATTGAAAATGGCTCAGTACGCCGCCGCCGAGCCGTGAGGCGACGGCCACGGTGGACACGCTTCGGGCCATCTGCAAGCTCTATCTATCGAAGCTTGGGAGCGTCGAGCCGCAGCGCGGTTTCGGGTGCGACTAAAGTTACCCAAACACCACCGCACTTGTTGAAAGTATTTTTCGGTTGTACTGAACGCAATATTTTCTAGATCTAGCGGATTGTCATGAGCATAATTTACCAAGTTTTTCAAGAGGCGAGTTCCTATCTTGAGAATTACACGCGTGAGACATTCTCACCGAATGCCGGTCAACGCTCGCGCGCGATTATTCCCGGCGACGATCCGGGAGACCAAGACCCACCCGAGCGGCGCGGTTTCTATCCCGAGCCTGATGCGGTCGCGGCTAATCCTAGGTTGGCGCAAATGGGGCGTGACCGGAGGCCAGGCTAATCGACATCCCGAAAACGATGCCCGGTCGCCCACAAGACCTGTTCCGCGCAGCACCTTAGCGAGTCCATCCAAATGAAGACCCTTGATCCGCAGGCTCTTGTCGACGTCGCGCGAACTGTTGCCAATTGTCGGCGACAAACCTTCGACTACAACGATGACGAGCGCGATGAGGCACGGCTGTTCCTGCGAATGCTTTATGCCGCCTGGCCGCCCTGGCGGTATGCGGAAGCCGGGGTCGTTGCGGCGCTCGTCGCAGTCGGATTCACCCATGTCGAAGCGGCCGAACTCGCGATTGCGCTCGGAGAGCTGCGCAAAGGTAAGGATCGTCGAGTAACGCAGCTGATCGCCACCCTCTCTGCTCGGTATCACTCGGCCTCCTCCGAGCAAGCGGCGGTACCGCGTGGCGAGGCTGCATAAGCGCGCCCGAAGCGCCCCCAGCGTCGCGATCAGGATGCCGGAAATCGCCTTGCCGAAACCGTCCCCGTGGCCATTGAGGGGCCGGAGGGAGGGTTGCTCGACACAGGAAGCGGCTTGATCAGCTATCGCCTCGCCGAATAATGCCGGCCCTGTACCGCTCGGCGAAGATGTTGGCTCGAAAGTGGGACGGAGAGTTCGAATCCGGCTTCCTCCAGCAGAGAGTCTGCAAACCTGCGGTCCCCCGCGAGAGATCCGGGTCACACCACCCGGATCGAGCACGAATCACCGCTGCGCTCTGGCAACAGATAAGCTGCAAGACGCCGACGTCCCCTTCGCGGGACCGATGGTTCGAATCCGGCTTCCTCCAGCGGAGAGTCAGGTGCGAACTGACTTCCGGGGGCATTATCGGCAAAGACGAGGAGGGCGACAGTGGCTACATCATCGGTACCCCCGAAAGCAGCGGCCGACAAGAGCCCGCCCCCTGCTTTCGCCGGGGGCTGGCGGCGCTTCGTCAAGGTGCATCCTGCGGCCGAATTGTTGCCCCTCCTGCCGCCGGCCGAGCTGCAGGAATTAGCCGCCTCCATCAAGCGCGACGGGATGATCAGCCCGATCGTGTTCTGGTTCCCCGGCGCCGACCCGGGAGGCGATGCCGATCGGTCCCATGAGGGGAGCAAGGGTTTTCTGCTGGACGGCCGCAACCGGCTCGATGCGATGGAGGCTGCCGGTCTGCCGACATGGAGCGCCGACGGCCGCCCCTCCGAAGTCATTAAGACCATCGTGGTTTTCGAGGATGGCAGGCCAAACGGAGCGCCCGGCGTCGACCCTTACGAGTACGTCGTCGCCGCCAATATCCGCCGGCGTCACCTGTCGACCGCCGACAAACAGGAACTGATCGCCAAGCTGCTGAAGGCGGCGCCGGAGCGGTCCGACCGGGCAACCGCCGAGCTCGTCAAGGTCGATCACAAGACGGTTGGCGCGGTCCGCGAGAAATTAGTCGACTCTGGGAAAATTCCCCAGTTGAAGCGGACGGTAGGCCGTGACGGGAGGGCCAGAACCGCTCGACCGCAGCGGACCCAGCTCCGGCTGTCCGACACGTCGACGACGATCCCGCCGTCCGGGCTCCGGCTGTCCGACACGTCGACGCCCGGCGCCAAGCCGGCAAAACAGCCGGAGCATGCACCGCCCCTAAACGAGCGGCTTGCTGCGGCATTTCGGGGGCCACCGCCTGGGCCGCTGCTAAACACCCCAAACATCCTGAAGGTGACGGCAGCGGTGGAGGCCGCCTCCGCGCAAGCCGAGCACGACAGGGCAGTTCAGCTGTTGCGCGGCGCGCTGCAGGCGTGCAGTGCCGCCAAGGTCGACTTCGAGGTGATCAAAGAGGCGCTCGCCGCGGCCGGCTTCCCCGCGGTGGTGGTGGTGCACTAGAAGTCGCGGCGCCGCTGATGAGCCGCGGTCCTGGCCGCATCGAGCGCGCCATCCGCCAATTGTTGGATGCGTCGCCCGATCGCGCCTTCCTGACTGGCGATCTGGTCAAACATTGCTTTCCCGACGCGCGTTGGGTCGAGCGCAAGCACGAGGTCTCGGTGCTGCGCGCCACCCGCAAGATCATCGCCACCGATCCCGATTGGTTTAGCTGGCGCAAGGATTGGGGCTCGATCGTCTTCAACCACGCCAGTTTGCGGAGCTACGCGCGGTTCGAAATTTTGCGCCGCGAGGGACGCCTCCGCCGACCGGGATCAAGCGACTGGGGCGACTGGGAGTATCCCGACGGCCACGATTGGCGAAGCTGGCGCCAGGAGCCCAATGTCGAGCGTGGGGTCGCCGTGCTGAGCCATCCGTATTGCCAGGGGCACATGACGCCGCCTGACGGCGATTGGTGGAAAGCGGTGCGCCTGCATTGCGCTGAACGCGACGGCGACGAGGCGGTTGCCGCGCCGCTGTGGCTCGAAGCTGAGCGCGAGAGCGCGACTCTAATGGTCGAGCTCCATGCCGCAGTCGCGACACGCTGGCGATACACGCCGGCAGGCATGTTCGCCACGCTGAGGGATGTGGGCGAGCGACTCGCGAGCGTCGCCGCCGAGCTGCGCGAGCTGGCGCTGATCAATGATCCGGACGCCCTGCGCGCCGGTCTGATCGCGGTCGCCGAGAAGCTGGAGGGGTCGAGCGCGGCCGGATTTGGCGAGCTCAAGTAACTGTTGCCGTGGGTTTCTGAAAAACCCGTGGCAATGCTTACCGCTAAGCGTTGTCAACGCCGACGCGACCCGGCGTTGGAAACAAATGGAAAGCGCGGCAAAAGCTGGTCGAGGTCAAGGCCCGCGCCCGACGGGGACTTGTTGGCAGGCCACTGACTGGCTGACAGCGGACCGGGGGGCCCGAACGGCACGGCCTCGCTTCCCGTGATCCGCTACACCCGTCCGCACAGGGTCCGCAGCGGCGGACAAAAACCCGAGGGTTTCCGCGGGTCTCAGGGCAGCCGGCGGCGCGCGGCTGAAGGCGATCGCCGAGCGCAAGGCGCAGGTCGGACCCGAGCATGGCGTCGCGTATGGGAAGCCGCTGACGCACACCCGCGAGACCGTCGCGATCGTCCGCAAATTGATCCGCAACGGCCGTGTGCGCTTCGAGGGTGCGACGATCCGCATGGCGATACGGATGCGGCGCCAGGCCATCGTGGGCGTACCACCTGAGTGGTCACGGTACCGGTGCGTCTGCCCGCAACAGCCCCTCGTGCTTCAACTCGGCCCAGAACTCCGCCGGGATCGCATGACGGAACGCGGCGACGTTGCGGCCGACGTGCTCCGGCAGCAGCGCGCCAGGGATCACCGCGGCCACAGAGGGATGGCCGAACGGGAATTGCAGAGCGGCAGCGGGCAACGGCACCTTGTGGCTGTCGCAAACCGCCTCGATCCGCTTGACCTTGGCCAACACCTCCGGCGTCGCGTCGGCGTAGCGGTAGCGCGCACCGGGCACCGCTCCTGTGGCAAGAATCCCAGAGGCGAACGGGGCGCCGATGACGAAGCCAACCCCGCGCGCGGCGCAGAGCGGGAATTCGCGGTCCAGTATTTCTGCGTCCAGTAGCGTGTACGGCAGCGCCACAAGGAAGAAGTCGATGTCCATTAGGTCGAGGAAGCGCGGAATCATGCCTATTTCGTTGATGCCGGCGCCGATGCCGCCAATCAGCCCAGCCTGTTTGAGTTCCGTCAGGGCGCGAAAGCCGCCATTGTGCAGCTCGGTCAGATACGCGATCACCTTCGCATCCGTGGCGTGATGCGAGATGTCCAGATCGTGGATCAGCAGCAGATCGACGCGCGGAAGGCCGAGGCGTTGAAGGCTGTCCTCAAAACTTCGCATCACGCCGCCGTAGCTGTAGTCGAAGTGGTGCTGAAATTTCAGGCCGCCGCGCCAGAAGCCGTGCTCGAAATTCTCCGCATCCCGGAACGGGCGGAACAACCGGCCGACCTTGGTCGAGAGCACATAGTCGGCACGCGGCCGACGGTAGAGGGCGCGACCGAAGCGGTGCTCGCTCTGCCCGCGCCCGTACCACGGGGAAGTGTCGTAATAGCGGATGCCGGCGTCCCATGCCGCCTGCAACGTGGCGGTGGCATCGGCGTCCTCGACTACGACGGACAGATCTCCCAGCCCGGCGCCGCCGAAGCCAAGTTGTGTGACCTCAACCTTGGTGCGGCCAATTTTGCGGCGGACAAGCGGATCCATGGGCGGTCATCCTCGGCTGGAGAGTGCGTGACGGTCAGGCAGACGACCGCTTAGGTCGGGTCGGGGTTCGATTTGCAAGTGTCTACAGCGGCCGCAATCTGTCGAGCGGTCTCTCGGCTACTTACGGCCTATGCCCGATTTTCTCGAGAAGGTTGTTACAGACTTTATAACGGGTCGATCACATCCCCGTCCCAACAACCGCAGAGCCCACCTCGACGGCGGGACCAAGCTCGCTCGCAGAATGGGAGGGCGAAGACGAGGGGTGAGCTGCCGGCATCCTTTATTCACGTACGGGTCTGCTCGAATCCCCTAGGTACGTTTCCTTGCTTTACATGGGACCGAGGGTTCGAATCTCCTTCCCTCCAGCGGGGAGTCTGCAAACCCTCAGTCCCCCCCGCGAAATATCCTGACACCTTCTAGCGTTTCCTCCGAACCTCCCCGCAACGTGACGCAATGACGAGGCCCCCCGTAGCTGCAAGACGCCAACTGCGGCGCGGGTCGGCTTGTGGTATCTCGAACCTGGTTGCACGCTGCTGTTCGCTGCAGGACCGCCCGGCTGCGGTCGCTTCGATCGTTTCGACG
>DASXMC010000435.1:0-1609 GCA_036495885.1 Allostellaceae bacterium
TCCCACGCCGCGCGCTCGGCCGCGGTGCGGACACTGTGCCCGAAATCTTCGTCGAAATGCGCCGCCCGCCGGTCCCAATGCGCGGCAACCTGTTCCTTGACCGGATCGGAATGGAGTGGCGGCATCGCAACTGTCCCTGTGTCGCTGTCCCTAATCTATCAAGATTCTTTAGGCCAACCCGGAAGCCAACCCGGCAACAGTGGCGAGCGCCTCAACCTGCTCGGCATAGTGCGAGACCGGGTTCAACAGCAGATGGTTGGCCCCCATCGCCGCAACCTCCTCGAGGCGCTCGCGGACCTGCTCGGGCGTGCCGTGGATGCCCGCGGTGTCGGTCCCCTCGGGATTATGATAAACCTCGGTAAACCAGCGATGGAGTTGGGTGCGGGCGACTTCGGCGCGGTCGTCGACCGCCATAAAGAGCCGCTTCGATATCGGAAACCCGGCCGGATCGCGCCCCGCTTCTTCCAAGGCGGCGCGCAGGATCGGCACCGATTGCCGAAATGCCGCAATCGTCGAGCCGCCGGAGCCCATCCAGCCATCGGCGAGCCGACCGGCACGCCGCACCGCATCGGGATGGCCGACGCCAAACCAGATCGGTAAGGGTTTCTGGACGGGTTTGGGAGCCATCGTGGCGCCTTCGAGGCGATAGATCTCGCCTTGGTAATCGACGCGCGGCCGGGTCCATAAGGCGCGGATCAACTCGATGCCTTCGCGAAAGCGCCGCACCCGCCGCTCGCGTGGGATCGCGAACTGCTCGTAGTGATGTGCGCGGCCGAGCCCGAGCCCGAGGATCGCGCGGCCGCCGGAGAGATGATCGAGGCAGGCCCATTGATGCGCGACCCGTGCCGGATGATGGGCCGGCAGAACCACCACCGACACGCCGAGGCGGATCCTGCTCGTGACCGCAGCGGCGTAAGTCAACACCGCCACCGGATCAAAGCAGAAGACGTGATCAAGGGTGTTCTCGGTCACCCACAAATCGCGAAACCCGAGCACCTCGGCGCGCTGTGCCACGCCGCGCACCGCCTCGGCGCCGATCGGCTCGGGGGAGCGGTGGGGCAGCGAGACGCCAAATGCAATTTTATCTTTTAAGGTCATACCGCCATCTCGCCGACCCGGCTGCGCCGAAAGCTCAGACCTTTTCGATCAGTTCCATCTGCGCGCCGTCGGGGGCCTCGACAAAGCACACCCGCCGCCCGTTGTTGGGCGCCATCTCTTCGAGGATCTTGACGCCGTTGCCGCGCATGCGCGCCAACGTGCCGTCATAGTCGTCGGTGTCGACGGCGATATGCTCGATGCCGTAGTGCTGCTCGTGGCTCTGGCTCGCGATCAGGGTCGTAATGTTGAGCTGAAGCCCATGCAGGTCGAGGCGAAAGCCGCGTCCGGGAATTTCAGCCTTTAGCGCGGCGCCGAAATTGTCGATGTAGAACTGCATCGTCGCTTTGGGATCGCGGGTTTTCAGATGCACATGCTGGACGCCATAGGCCATAACTCGATCTCCTAGTCGGTTGTCGCGTTTGCCGCGGTTTGTTGTCGGCCGAGGGAACGGCACAACACGATATCCCGATCGCGCCCCACCGGCGAGCTTTTGTTGCCGAGAGGACGCGTG
>DASXMC010000436.1:0-4083 GCA_036495885.1 Allostellaceae bacterium
GCACCGTTGACCGATGTCGCGGCGATCGCCGCCCGCCTCGACGCGCTCGATTTTTTTATCGACTGCCCGGAACGCCGTGCCGCGGTGCGCGAGCGGCTGCGTCATTGCACCGATATCGAGCGCGCCTTGGCGCGGCTCGGCTTCGGTCGCGGCGGGCCCCGCGATCTCGCGGCGTTGCGTCAATCGCTCGGCGAGACCGCGGTGCTGCGAGACATTCTGGCCGAGCCCGGTCTTGTCCCGTTGCCCGAATTGTTGACCGCGGCCCGGCGCGGGCTCGGCGAGCACAGCGCCATTGTCGACCGGCTGGGGCGCGCCCTCGCCGAGGAATTGCCGCTCTATACCCGCGACGGCGGCTTCATCGCTGCCGGTTATTCCGAGGAGCTCGACGAGTGGCGCCGCTTGCGCGATGAAAGCCGGCGTCTGATCGCCGCCCTGCAAGCGCAATACGCCACCTTGACCGGGGTTGCCGCGCTAAAGATCCGCCACAACAATTTGATCGGCTATTATATCGAGGTGGCGGCCAACCATGCCGGCCGGCTCGGCCCGGAATTCATCCATCGCCAGACGATGGCCGGCGCCCAACGCTACACGACTGCCGAACTCGCCGAGCTCGAAACCAAGATCGCCAGCGCTGCCGAGCGGGCGCTGACGCTGGAGCTGCGGCTCTACGAAGAACTCGTTGCCGAAATCATGGCGCGTCGCGCTGAGATTGCTACCGCGGCGGCGGCGTTGGCGAGCCTCGACGTCGCAGCGGCGTTGGCCGAGCGTGCGGCCGAGGGCGGCTGGGTGCGGCCGGTGGTCGAAACCGGTACCGCCTTCGAAGTGGCGGGCGGGCGGCATCCGACGGTCGAGGCCGGGCTCGCCGCTGCCAGCGCCGGCAGCTTCATTGCCAATGACTGCGCTCTGGCCGAGGCGCAAATCTGGCTTCTCACCGGCCCCAATATGGCGGGCAAGAGCACCTTTTTGCGGCAGAACGCGCTGATCGCGATCCTGGCGCAAATCGGGTGCCATGTACCGGCGCGTGCGGCTCGCATTGGTATTGTCGACCGCCTGTTCAGCCGGGTCGGCGCCGCCGACGACCTGGCGCGAGGCCGCTCGACCTTTATGGTCGAGATGGTCGAGACCGCGGCGATCCTGAACCAGGCCGGTCCATCGTCGTTTGTGATCCTCGACGAGATCGGCCGCGGGACGGCGACTTTTGACGGGTTGTCGATTGCCTGGGCGGCGCTCGAGCATCTGCACACGGTCAACCGCTGCCGCACTTTGTTTGCGACCCACTACCACGAACTCACAGCACTGGCTGCAAAGCTCCCGGCGCTCGCCTGCCACACGATGCGGGTCAAGGAATGGAAGGGCGATGTCGTCTTTTTGCACGAGGTCGTTCCCGGCACCGCCGACCGGTCCTACGGTATCCACGTCGCCAAGCTCGCGGGCCTGCCAAAATCGGTCACCGCGCGCGCCGAGGAAGTGCTGGAGATCCTAGAAAAAGGCGACCAAGGCGGCGCTCTCGCCCGCCTCGCCGATGATTTGCCGTTGTTCAGCGCCGCCCGCCACCACCACCAGCAACCACCCGCCGGAGAATCCGCCGCCGACGCCTTGTTGCGCGAGGTCCGCCCGGACGAGCTCACCCCCCGCGACGCCCTCGACCTTCTCTACCGCCTCAAGGCGTTGGCTAAGGATTAGACCGAATGGTCAATAGCGGATTATCTGACCAGTCGATATAACGCTGCTCCGCCGCCCAGTATCGCCAAGGTCTGTACTCTGGCGGCGCCAAACAACCACTTCAGGATCTCTCCCTTGGCTTCGGCAAGTTCGACCTTTGTGGGCATCGCGGCGCGGATCTCGCCGAGCCGCAGATCCAGTTCGCCGCGCATCTCGCCGAGGCGCAAATCGAGATACTCGCGGGTGACGGTAAACGTCGCCGATCGTTTCCGATAGTGCGCTTGCAACCTCCTGCGCCTGCTTTGCCGGGAAGCCAGCGGCCTCCAGCTGACGGGCAAGCTTGAGTGTGTCGAACGCGACAGGGCTCATCGCGCCAAGAACGCTCCGAATATCAGCGCCGTCAACAACGGCAGGACGCGCTAGGCGCGCGGCGCCAAAACCCGTTGCTCGAGCGCGGCAAGTTGTTGATTATGTGTACCAACCGCCGGCCAAGCCGGCAACATCGAGTGGGAGGATAGCGCCGTGACAGCCACCACCGAGATCATGCCGGGCGTTTTGTCGGACGCCGATCATCGCGCACAGCTGCGCAAGGCGGTGATCGCCAGCACGGTCGGGACGACGATCGAATGGTACGATTTCCTGCTCTACAGCGTCGTCACCGGATTGGTCTTCGGCAAGCTGTTCTTTCCGAAATCGGACCCGCTGGTCGGCGTCCTCCAGGCATTTGCCGTCTACACCGTCGGTTTCATCGCCCGCCCGATCGGAGCCGCGATCTTTGGCCATTACGGCGATCGCATCGGACGCAAGGCGGCGCTGATCGCGACCCTGTTGATCACGGGCCTCGCGACCTTCGCCGTGGCCTTTGTTCCGGGCTACGCCGCAATCGGGATCTGGGGTGCGGTGATTTTGACGATCATTCGGTTTATCCAGGGGATCGGCGTCGGCGGCGAATGGGGCGGCTCGGTGCTGCTGGCAATGGAATGGGCGCGCACCGACAAACATCGTGGGTTTATCGCCTCATGGCCGCAATGGGGCGGCCCGGCCGGGCTGCTGCTCGCGAATTTGGCGGTCCTCTTGGTCAGTGCGCTTTCCGGCGACCAGTTTCTCGTATGGGGTTGGCGCATCCCGTTCATGCTGAGCATCGTCATGGTCGGGGTCGGGCTCTATATCCGGCTCGGCATCCTGGAGACGCCGGTCTTCAGACGGATCGTCGCCGAAGAGCGTGTCGAGCGTGCCCCGGCACTCGAAGTAATCAAACGTCAACCCAAACAGGTCATCCTGTCGGCGTGCCTGCGGATGGCGGAGCAAGGCCCGGCCTACATCTATCTCGCTTTCGTATTTGCTTACGGAACACAGGTATTGCACACCTCGCGCGATTTTTTGCTGAGCTCGCTGATCGTCGCGGGGCTGGTGTCGTTTGTCACGATCCCGCTCGCCGGGGCGTTGTCGGACCGGTTCGGCCGCAAGCGCATTTATTTGATCGGTTCGGTCGCGACCGGCATCTTTGGCTTTATCTATTTTGCGATGCTGAACACGATGGTGCCCTCTTGGATCTTCCTTGGCATCATCCTCTCTTTTGTGCCGCACGATTTGATGTATGGGCCGCAGGCGGCGCTGATCGCTGAATCCTTCACCCCCCGCCTGCGTTACAGCGGCTCATCGATCGGCTATCAGCTGGCCTCGGTGATCGCCGGCGGTCCGGCGCCGCTGATTGCAACCGCATTGCTCGCGGCGACCGGATCGGGCTATGCGATCGCCGGATACATCGCGTTTTGCGCGGTGGTCAGCATAATCGCAACAATGATGATGCCCGACCACACCGGCCGCGACATCTCGCGGGAGCACGCCTGAGGCTGGTCAGTCCGGCTTTAACGCCCCGAAGGCATTGCGGGCGGAGCTGCCGCCGCGGCGAATTCGGCGCAGAGCGCGTCGCGCACGGTGTCGAGATCGAGATCGTGCTCGGCAATCAACGAGCTCGTCTCGACGATGATGGCGTCGATGTCACCGATTAATTTCAGCCGCTTGTAAAGATCCTCGGCATGGAGCCCAAGGCCCTCGCCGAGAATCTCCATAAAATTGACGATCTCAAAGCTGCGCCCCTGGCCGGCGTCGCACAATTCGCGGTGACAGGCGTGGTAGACCGTGGCCAGGGTCGTCACTCCGGCATCGGCGACCGCAGCCAGTTCGCGCGCGACCAGTTCGCGCTTGAACGCCGGCAAAGGGGCGAGGCTGTTGGCCTGGGTCCCGACCCGCGGGGTGTCGATGTCGACAAATTCGACCCCGGGAACGATCGACAACAGCTTTTTGACGGCGGCCATGACCTGCGGCAGCACCGGGCGCTCGTGCAGTGCGACGCGCTTTTCGACCCGGTGCTTCATCAACGCCGCCAGCTCTTGCGACCGCCCCGCGAGATAAACCAGA
>DASXMC010000437.1:0-4156 GCA_036495885.1 Allostellaceae bacterium
GTAGACATAGCCTTGCAGCTCACATAGCGCCTTCGGGCCTTTCACCAATGAGCCGTCCGGGTAGACAACAGAATCCCCCGAATCCTTCCACCCCATGTTCTCGTAGCCGACCGGCGAGCGGGTCTGGTACTCCTGAAACCCGTCGCCGTCGCGATCGCCATAATCGTCAATCCACGAGAGACACCCTTCGGCGGTCTCGAGATGCCGCTCCAATAGCGCCTCATCGCCGAGCGCGCGCCAGGCAGCGTGCAAGGCGATCAGATAGAGTGGTGTAGCATCGGCGGTGCCGTAATAGGGAGTGTGTGGGATCAGTTTGAAATGGGCAAGTTCGCCATAGCGAATTTCGTGCGGTATCTTGCCGGGCTCGGCATCTCGGTAGTCGTCCTTCTCCTTTGCCTGCAATGAGCCGAGAACCTCCAGTGTTCCTCGGGCAAACTCGGGATAGACGAGGGTATTTTGGAGAGAGACGATCAGGCTGTCGCGCCCGAACGGCGCGACGAACCAAGGAAGTCCGGCGGCCGGCAAAAAAACCATGTGATCCGTACCTGCCATCGGCAGGCGGAGGGCGGCCATATCCTCGAGGGCCTGGCGAAACAGGCGATAGAATTCCTCGTTGCTGGTCCGAATCTTGACGACATTTTTCAGCCAGTCCGCCAATGTCTCGGCGTGGCGCAATTTATGGCTGTGGCCAATGCAGTGAGGCGGCGAACCGTGATGCCGATCGCCATCTGCCAGTGCATAGAGTAGGCAGCAGTGCCATGGTTCGCCCGGTTCGAGGCCCACCTCGAAACTCAGCCGGCCGTTGGCGTATCCCGCTTCGCTGGACGACCGCGAGGGAGAGATCGTGACTGCTCGTGTGAAGTCGCCGTTCCGGTAGGTGACGCGCAGATGCTGGCGCGCAGGGGACCACTCCGTAGCGATCCGGCCGCGGCGCACGATCCGGCCCGCCTTGACCTCGAAAACATCGGCAAAATCGCAGCGCACCGCGATCTCGAGCTGAAAAGTCACCGGCTTCATGCCGTGGTTGATGACGTCGAGATCCTCGTGCATGCCGCCGCCGATCGACCGGCTGAGGGTGAAACCCAAAGTGCGCGGCGGAACCGGGCCGTCTTCCGTGAGGAAAGAGCGATTGGTGAGATAAATGCGGGACGCGTAGTAACTCGTGGCGCCGCCGTTCAGCAGCTCCCAGGATTCGCCGTTAGCGTAAATCCTCCAGCTGCTGACAATCCGCGTATCGAAGAAATAAAGACCCTTGTCGCTCGGCCAATTGATTTGCCCATCCTCTTCCGTAATCAGCACCGTCTGTCCCTGATGGACTGCAATCTGCGGTGGACCGACCTGGACTTTGACCGTCATAGGATTCTCCGTTGCTTGGCTGCGCCGAAGGGAGCTGCGCGACAGGGTGCGCTCTTCCTTCCAGGCAAAGGCGTCGTCGAGATCGTCACCGGCGCGCAGCAGCCGATGCAGATCCTTGTTGTTCGCCGGCGCTTTGGCAAAGCGCGCGTTATAGTCGGCGATGAAGGCCGGGAGGAGGCGTTGCCTTCCGCCAGGGGCAGCACCGGCCAGCCGCAATTCCTTGACCAGGCGATCCTGCAACGTTGATGGCACGCTCGACTCGACCTTTCGCCGGGCTCGAATTGGCGCAGATGATGTCGATGTTGAGCGCGTGCAAAGCCGAACCAAACTGGGTCATACCATCACCGCCCAGCGCCCCCGGATGATTGACCCGAAAGACGCCATGCTTGCGCGTTGGCCCGGTGGTATGGGCGCCGTACCGCCGAGGCCCGCGGCGCCCGCAAAACCATGATTGTCGCGCTGGCCCGCAAGCTGCTCGTGGCGTTGTGGCGGCTGGCGACCACCGGGGAGGTTCCCGAGGGTGTCGTACGCGGCCAGCGTCGTGAATAGCCCGGCAACGGCAACGGACTGAGCGAACCGATACGGCGCCGCGTCGCGATCTCGCGACACGGTGCCCCTAACGATCCGAGGTGACGGTGACCCGAGGCGGGCATGGCTTCTACGCCGTCCTAGAGAATGGGCCCGTCGCCCGGAGCGTCGTCGCCGATGCGCATCACTGCATCATGGTCCAGGCCCACCCGCGGCCTACCGAAATACAAGTGTGTTGGGCACCACGCCCCGATGACGCGCTCCCCTCGGATCATCCGATCTGCTTCTGCTTCACCATTGCCGGCCAACAACCAAGAGCACGAGGTCTTGACAACCATCGCCCCATACAAGCCTGCCCTGGCCTGAACAGGGGTCGGCTCGCTCTCGACAAATTGCAGATGCATCAGCCGGCTGGTCGCGTCGTCGACAAACACCAGCAAGGTGCATCGCGGCCCGCGGTCCCCGAACCACCAATGCTCGCTGCCGTCGACCTGAACCAGTTCGCCAACACACTCGCGCCGCGGCCGTGGCTGGTGGATGCGTCTGCGCTGCTTGCGATCGCACCACAGCCCACCAGCGATCATCCACTTCCGCAAGGTCTCGGTGGAGAACGAAAAACCATGCTCGGCAGCGAGCTTCTCAGCGGCCAAAGTCGGCCCGAAATCAGCGTAGTTGTGGCGCACGACCCACAACACAGCGGCGCGCCCCGCCGCTGCCGTCCGCCGGTTGCTTGGCCGACCGCGCTTCTTCGAGATCAAACCCGCGGCGCCGGCAGTTCGAAACGCCTTCAACAGCCGCCACACCTGGCGCTCGCTACGCCCCAACAGCTGCGCAGCCGCACGCACCGCCAGACACCACGATCGACTTCGCGCAAGACCTCGAGACGCCGCAGCTCCCCATCGCTCACGCTCAGCACCGTCATCTATGCCGCCCCCCACAGCCCGCCAAAAAGTCGGGGAGATTGACATTTTTAAATTGTACACCACTCACATTTGCACGTTGGGCGTACACCATAAAAGCTCCGTTGCTTGGTTTCGTTATTATAGCACTGTGCCGAGAGCAGAGCGGTCTCGCTCTACCGTGCCTTCTGGGTTTCGACGACGTCGGAAACGTCGGTCAATTTGCCCTGCCAGCCAAACAACGCGACGACTTCGGCAGGATTGGCGGGGAACACATCGGGGACGGCACCGCTCTTGATTGCCGAGATAACCTTCTGGCGATGCGGCGCATGGAGCACGATGCTATAATCGATCGTGTTGCCGCTCGCCTTCTCGTAATCGGCGATGAACTTTCTCATCGCGACGGCTTCTTCCTGGGCGAAGCCCTGCACCAGCCACGCAGTCGCGGTTTTGGCGGCGGCATTGGCGATAAAGGGGTGCGCCAATACCGAGCCGGCGACGAGGCCGGCCGAGCTTCTGAGCAACGAGCGTCGGGTCAAGGTTGCATTTGTTGCTCCCTCCCTGTTCAGAGCGAGCCGTGATCGAGGGTGGCGCTTTCGAACACTCTGTTGCTCAGATTTGATTGATCGGATACTCGGCGAAGATCGCCTTGACCCGCTTGAATGCCTTCGCCGCCGCCGCTTCACGCGTCACCCCGCCGATCATGATCTCAGCCCAGGCCGGCTGCCAGACATGCTCGTTCTGGACCTGGGCATAGGCCGGGTTGGAGGTCCAGAAGGTCGGGACGGTCGGGCTGAACAGGCCCTGCCGGATGTAAGCCACTCGGTGCGGCTCTTTGGGTCGAACCACCGCGGGTCGCGCTTCATCTATCGCCGGCCCAGCCCCGTCTTCAACAACTCGGTTCAGAACCTCCGGCTGGATCAAATATTTGAGGAAGTCCTTGGCCCACCGCGACGTTCTGCGCCCCTTCGGGATCAGGCCGCAGAGGCTTTCTTGCTGGGCCGGCACCGGCTTGCCGTCGTTGCTGAGCGGCAGGCCCATCACGACGATGTCGTTGTAATCCTGCTGGTTCTTGCGCAGCTGTTGGGGTGTGAGCGGACATCGGTCAAGCTGCAATCGGCAAGCCCCAAATGTTGCGCATGCAACCCCTGCGACGCTATGCATAATCCATGTCCCGCGATTTTCGCCTTCATCGCACTCCCGTCGACGTTCTCGACTATGAGATCGTCCAGGAGCAGGCCGCTGCGCTCGGGCGGATGGGACGAGCGCTGGAAGCGGCCCTCGCCAAGCTGCGGGAGTTCGATGCTGCCCATCCGCGCGCGGGCGCGCCAGCGCAGCAGGCACGGCGCACCCTGGTGATGCAGGCCGGCGAC
>DASXMC010000438.1:0-3881 GCA_036495885.1 Allostellaceae bacterium
GCGCGCCCGGCCGCGCACAGGTTGCGCAGACTGCTCCTCGGTCTCGCCGTCGCGGGCATCGCCGGTATGCTCGCCCTTTCTGGCGCTCTGCTATGGGCGCTGCTCGGTCTGCCAATCGACCATCGGCCGAACGGATCGAGCCAGCCGACCTTGCTGCTCGAGGCGGCAGACGGCAAACCCCTCGGCCGGATTGGGCCGCTCAGGATGCACGACGCGGCGCTCGCGGATTTCGGCCCGCTGCTGGTAAAGGCAGTCCTGAGCACCGAAGACCGCCGCTTTTACAGCCATCCCGGTGTCGACCTAATGGGCATTCTGCGCGCAGCGTACGCAAACCAGGCCGCCGGAGAGGTGGTCGAAGGCGGCAGTACGATCACCCAGCAGCTGGTCAAACTCGACTACCTCAACGATGACCGCAGCTATGTTCGCAAACTGCGCGAAGCGCTGATCGCAATCTGGCTGGAGACGCATCTCAGCAAAAACCAAATCCTGACCCGCTACCTGAACCGCGTCTATCTCGGCGACGGCGCCTATGGCATGACGGCGGCGGCGCGGCTTTTCTTTGACAAGCGCCCGGCCGATCTGACGCTTGCGCAGGCTGCGATGCTGGCCGGCTTGATCAATGCACCCTCGCAGCTCGACCCGCTGCGCCACCTCAAGGCGGCGCAGGCGCGGGCGGCGACCGTCCTCGATGATATGGTGGCTAACCATGTCATCAACGCCAAGGCCGCCGCAGCCGCCGAGGCAAGGCCTGCCACCCCCAACCCGCCCCCGGCATTGGCGCCGGCAACGTCGTGGTTCGCCGATTGGGCGGCCACGCAGGCCCTGCCGCTCGCCGGAGCGCAGACCGGAAGCGTGCGTGTGCAAACCACACTCGTGGCCCAGCTGCAAAACCTGGCGCAGCAAACCCTAGACGACGCCTTGGCGCAGCGGGGCCGTGAGCTTGGCGTCTCGCAGGGAGCCCTGGTCGTGATGCGCCCGGACGGGGCGGTGCTGGCGATGGTCGGCGGACGCGACTACCGCAAGAGCCAGTTCAACCGTGCCACCGACGCCAATCGCCAGCCGGGCTCGGCATTCAAGCTGTTTGTGTACCTCGCAGCACTGCGCAAGGGCTATACGCCGCAGGATACGATCGATGCTGGGCCGGTCGATGTCTACGGCTGGAAGCCGGACAACTTCGACGACGAACATTATGGCCGGATCATCCTCGCCGAAGCTTTTGCGCAATCGGTCAACACCGCGGCGGTGCGCCTTGCGATGGATGTCGGTCTCGACAACGTCGCCGCCGCCGCCCGCGATCTCGGCATCACCGAGCCGCTGCCGGAGGTGCCGAGCCTGGCATTGGGGTCGGTCGGGGTCAGCCTCGTCGATATGACCGGCGCCTTTGCTTGCGTCCGCGACGACCATACGCATGTGCGGCCTTGGGGTGTCGCGGCAATCGGTCCTGGAAGCGGCTCACGAATGCTGTCGACGGCGCCGGCGGTCGCCGCGCAGAGCCTCGATCCTTATCAAAAGGCGCTCGTCGATCTGCTGCAAGGGGTGGTCGAGCATGGTACCGGACGAGCGGCAGCGCTGGACGGCTTTGCCGCCGGCAAAACCGGCACCAGCCAGGATTATCGCGATGCTTGGTTTATCGGCTTCAACGATACGCTCGTCGCCGGAATCTGGGTGGGAAACGACGACGACAGCCCGATGAAGGGCGTTGTCGGCGGCTCGCTGCCGGCCTCGATCTGGAAGGCGTTCATGACCAAAGCCACGCCGGTGCTCACTCAAGAAGGGCTGCGGATTTCCCTCGGAAACGCAGCAAATGCATCGGGCTCGCAGCCGGATAACGGGGCCGCGCTCGATAGCGAGGCGACTCAGGGATCTTCCGAGCCTTCAGCCCCCGCTTGCGAGGTCGACGCCTGTTCGAGTTTCTATCACTCGTTCCGTCAGTCCGATTGCACCTATCAGCCTTTCGATGGCGGTCCGCGGCAGGTTTGCACAAAAGGCGGTCTGCAATCCGCGCAATCGCAACCGAACCTTGAATCACCATCTGGCTTCAGCCCGACAATGCATGGGCAATGCAACGTCGCTCTGTGCTCGCAACACTATTCCTCCTTCAATCCGGCGGATTGCACTTACCAGCCTCTTGACGGCGGCCCGCGCCAGCTCTGCGAAAAATAGCCGGCCACCATCCATGCGACGCAGAACCGCGCGCCCGCGGCAGCGCTTTCTCGCCGCCAGGATGACTCAGGCCTGGTTTCTACCAACGATCCCATGGACCGGGAGATCGTCGATAGGGTCGGCCGGCAGACGGCACCGAACCCCGGCTCCCCCGCCGCTCGCTGACAAAAGCGCGTGGCGGTGCTGTTGCAAAAAACGTGCTGCGCTGCGGCCGCAACAGCACCGTGCCCTGCCGGCGCAGTTGGGTAACGAGGAACATGCCGAACACAAATCCGCCGACATGCGCCCAGAACGCGACACCCGGCCGGCCGCTTCTCTGCTCTAGCCCGCTCACCAGCTGCATCGCGAACCAGAGGCCGAGCAGCGCCCAGGCTGGCACATTGACGATGCGAAAAAAAATGACGATCCACATAAAGACGTGGACATTGGCGCGCGGAGAGAGCACCGCATAGGCGCCAAGCACGCCGGCGATGGCGCCACTGGCGCCAATCATCGGCACATGCGAATGCGGGGCCGACAAGCCCTGGATAAGCGCCGCGGCCACCCCGCTTGCCAGATAGAGAACGAGATAGCGGGAATGACCCAGCTCATCTTCGACATTGTGCCCAAAGATCCACAAAAACAGCATGTTGCCAATCAGGTGAAACCACCCGCCGTGAAGAAACATGCTGGTGAACACGGTCGCCCAGGCCGGCAAGACGTGGAGATAGGGTGCGAGGTGAGCCGAGCCGAAGAGGACTGCCGGGATCATCCCATAGGCGTAGAGAACCCGGTGCTGGTTCTGCCCGAGCTCCCACAAGAACGCCCCGATAGAGAGCCCGATCAACAGATAGTTGACGATCGGGGCGCGCCGGACCGGGTTGTCGTCATAGAGCGGGAGGGCGAAAATCACCGCCCATATCTAGGGCGCGTGCGGCGGTTGCGCGAGGCAGCCTGAGAGCGCGGTTGCATGATCTGCGGCCGATCGCCTCGGTGGCACCCCGGTTTGGCCGATAGGCGCGGGAAGAGCGGAATTGCCCCGGCGGCAAACCGCCCGCTACATAGGCGCGCGGCCGCGTTCGGCCGAGCCAGTCTCGCTCCATGCCCGGCATTGACAACTCTTCCATCGCCCCGCTCGACACCGTCGCCCACATCATCCAACTGGCGCTGACGCCGATTTTTTTGCTGTCGGGCATCGCCGCACTGCTCAACGTGTTCGCGACGCGGCTAGCGCGGGTTGCCGACCGCGTCGAGCAGATCGCCAAGGAGATGGAGGGCGCCGAGCCCGAGCGGGTGGCGGTGCTTGCCGTGCAGCTGGCGCGTCTGCGGCGGCAGTCGGTGGCGCTCGACGTAGCGGTCGTGCTGGCCGCCCTTGGTGCTGCCGCTACCTGCGCCTCGGTCTTGACGTTGTTCGTCGGGGCGATCCGCAACGCCTATGTCGCCTCGGCGCTGTTTGCCACCTTTGCCGGCGCCGTGATTTGCACAATCGGCGCGATTATCGCCTACACCGCGGAGATGCTGATGACCGGCGTCGGCGTGCGGGCGCAGGTAGCGGCTCGCCGGGAGGAATCAAGGGGCGGCTGATGCACGCCCCCGGTCCGCGCGCGAAAGCGCTAGATCGCGCGGCCACAATTGCGGGAGTGTTGGCAAGCTGCGGCATTCTCAATAAGCTTAATGGCGAAATTTGAGGCGACTTGAGCGGCGTTTCGGTGCCACCCTCGGTAACGGAGGTCAGCATG
>DASXMC010000439.1:0-5033 GCA_036495885.1 Allostellaceae bacterium
GACAGCGAGGTCGGCACGCAGCCCATCGTCGAGCCGGCGTAGTAAATCCGGCCGACAGGGTTCAAATTGTCTTCCAATTTGTCACCCGCCATTGGCTCGATGATCATCCATGAGCCGTCGGGTTTCAGCGATTGTCGGACATGCGCTGCCGCGCCGGCCGGGTCGCCCATGTCGTGCAGACAGTCGAAGAAGGCAACCAGATCGAAATCCCTCTCGGGGTATTCCTTGGCCGTCGCGACCTCGAAACGAGTGTTTGCCGTAACACCATGCTCGCGAGCATGCGCGGCCGCGTGCTCGATCGAATTCGGATGAAAGTCGTATCCAATGAAGCGCGTGTTCGGGAACGCTTTCGCCATCAACACGGTTGACCAGCCATGCCCACATCCGACATCGGCCACCTTGGCGCCGCGCTGCAATTTTTCGACGACCCCGTCGAGCGCGGGAAGCCAAGTGTTGACCAGATTGTTATGGTAGCCAGGGCGGAAGAAGCGGGCGACGGCACAGAAGAAACAGCTCGTATGATCGCTCCACGGCACGCCCGCGCCGGTCGGGAATACGGACTGGACCTGGTCCTTGCTCTCGGTCATCCAGGTCATCAGGTCGAAGGCACCCATCATGCAAACCGGGCTGTCCTCGACAGCGAAGACCATCGCCTGCTCGGGAGGCAGCGCGAACTTCTGTGTCGACGACTCATAGGACAGGTAGTTCGACGCCGCTTGATGCGACAGCCATTCGCGCAGATAGCGCTGGTTCACGCCGGCCGCGGTGGCAAGTTCGGCGACCGTCATCGGGCCGCGCTCGTGCATGGTCTTATACAGCCCCAGCGCATCACCGATGCGCACGAGCGCGACGCTCGCGGCACCGCCGAGGTCCGAAAGCATCTGGCCGATGAATTGATGCAATTTCGCGTCGTCTACCATTGTTCAATCTCCCCGAGGCGGAGTCGTTGTGCTTTTACGGTCTCACCCAAGAGCTTCCCAGACAGGCCGAGCGCGCCCACAGTCGACCTGGACCGGCGATCCGCGCAGATGACAGAGAATGCTTGGACTGGTTAAGCGGCAGGTGTGAGGTATTTCACAGTCGAAAATCCATTTCGCGCACGTCATGAAGAGGCTCATTCCGTCAAGTCGCCCACCGTCTCTCCGATCGACAGGCATTCGACGCCTCCCGCTTGACCCGCCGTGGCTGTCGGCGAGGCCCCGGGCGGCGATCGTTGGATCGAGACCATGCAGGGCCGCGGCTATCGATTCATTGGACCAATCGAGCAAGGCGCCGCGGCGCCGCCAGCACAGGTCGACAGCCCGTACACTGAAGCCGCGTGCGGCTTGCGCCTGCAGGAAGGCGGCTCGGCCGTGAACTTGCACTGCCATGCCTTGCCTTTTTTCGATCGCCCTGCCGCGGAGTCTCCTCGGTGTCACAAAGTTCGCAGCCTAGGCTCCAAAGGAACCAGAGTCTGTTGAGCAAGTTTTTCAGTTTCTTCATAACAGCACACCGTGCCCATCTCGCCGGTGACGAGACCGTGTCTGGCGTCAGCTTCTTGTGTTCGAAAAGAGACATGGCATTTTGTCGCCTCCTGCAGGAACCACCCGTCGTCGGTCGACGGGAGCGACAGGCTGTCCCCCGGTTGGCCGCGGGTCTTTAAACCGATCTGAAAAAATTCTTAAATTCCTCTAAAGTTGTTATGATCAACCGGCTATGCCTACCTACACGCTGGGGCCACTTCGTCTGGACACTCAGCACACCTGCTGCTCCGCGAAGGTGCGCCCCTGCCGCTTGGCCGGCGAGCAATCGCCTTGTTGCGGACCTTGATTGAACGGCCCGGCGCGTTGGTGTCAAAGGACGCGCTGATCGAGGCTGCGTGGTCCGGCCGGCTCGTCGAGGAGGGCAACCTTCCGGTTCAGATCGCGGCGTTGCGCCGGGTGCTCGGCGAGGCCGCAGGCGGCGATCGTTGGATCGAAACGATGCCGGGCCGGGGCTATCGATTCATCGGGCCGCTCGTCACGGAAATGGAGCAAGGCGCCACGCCGCCGCCGCCGCAGGTCGACACCACGCGAGAGCCCGCAGCGACGCCCCGTGCTGACGCCGAACGACGCCAAATCACCGCGATGTCATGCGAGCTGATTAGCATCTCGGGGGGAGCCGACGGCGTCGGTCTCGAAGACCTGCGCCACGTCGTCGCCGCGTTTCAACGCTGCGTCTCAGAGACGGTCGATCGCCACGACGGGTTCGTCGTCAGCCGTCTCGGGAATGCCGCGCCCGTCCTTTTTGGCTACCCCGCTGCACACGAATACGACGCCGAGCGCGCGGTCCGCGCGGGGCTCGAATTGTGCGCGGCGGTCAGGACTCCGAGACCCGATGTCGACCTGCCGATGCGGTGCCGGGTCGGCATCGCGACCGGCATGGCCATCATCGGGGGTCTCAGCGGGGATGGTGCGCTCCAGCACGGCGAGGTTATCGGCGATGCTCCGAACTTGGCGGGGCGGCTGCAGCTGTCGATCCAACCGGACATTGTAGCCATTGAGCCAGCCACCCGCCGCCTGATCGGCAACCTGTTTGATTGCCGCGATCTCGGCTCGATCGACACGACTGGGGGCACGGAGCCTTTACACATTTGGCAAGTGCTGGAAGACAGCGCCATTGCCATCCGGTTTGAGGCCTTGCGTGGGTCGGCGCTCAGCCCGCTGGTCGGTCGCGATGAGGAAATCGATGTTCTGCTGCGCCGCTGGGCGAGTGCCAAAGCGGGCGACGGTCAGGTCGCGCTGGTCTCCGGCGAGCCCGGTCTCGGCAAATCCCGGCTTGCTGCGGCATTGCAGGAGCGCCTTAGTGCCGAACCGCACACGCGGTTGCGCTATCAATGTTCGCCCTATCACCGCGACAGCGTCTTGCACCCCTTTGTCGTGCAGCTGGGGCGCGCCGCCCGCCTCGCCGCGGAGGACTCGCCCGAGGCGCGGCTCGACAAGCTCGAAGCCATATTCGCGCCGGCGCATATCGCAGAAACCGCACCGCTCTTCGCTTCTCTGCTGTCGATCCCGACCGGTGGCCGTTATCCCCCGCTCGCACTGAGTGCGGCGCAGCAGCGCCGGCTGACCCTGGCGGCCTTGCTCGACCAGCTCGAAGCACTGGGGCGGCAAAAGCCGGTCTTGCTGCTGCTCGAAGACGTCCACTGGGCCGATGCGACCTCGCTCGAAGTGCTCGATCTGACCGTCGAGCGGGTTCGCGCCTTGCCGGTATTGGTGGTGATCACCTTCCGGTCGGAATACGAGGCGCCGTGGATCGGCTTGTCGCACGTCACCAGCATCGCGCTCGAGCGCCTGGCTCCCGCAGAGGTCGAGATCCTGGCCGAGCATGTCGCCGGCCGGCCGCTGCCCCCCGAGGTGACGGCGCAGATCATCGCCAAGACCGACGGGGTGCCGCTCTTCGTCGAGGAATTGACCAAGACGATGATCGAGGGGGGCCTGCTCGTTGCGGGGCCGCAGGGCTGGCGCCTCGACGGGCCATTGCCGCCCTTTGCCATTCCGGCGACTTTGCAGGATTCATTGGCGGCGCGTCTCGACCGGCTGGCGCCCGTCAAGGAGATCGCCCAGATTGGCGCCGCGATCGGCAGCGAATTCTCCTACCCGCTGTTGCGCGCCGTCGCCGGCCGCGACGAACCGGCCTTGCGCGCGGCATTGGCGCAGCTCGAAGATGCCGAGTTGCTGTTCCGCTCGGGCATGCCGCCCGATGCGCGCTACACCTTCAAGCATGCGCTGGTTCAGGTTACGGCCTACGAAAACTTGCTCAAGAGCCGGCGGCAGATCCTGCACGGGCAGATCGCCAATGCCCTGCGCGGAGAGTTCGCCGCGGCTGCTGCGGCCGAGCCGGAACTCGTAGCCCATCATCTGACCCAGGCCGGTCTCGACGAGCCGGCGATCGAATGGTGGGGGAAGGCCGGCGAACAGGCCTTGCACCGCTCGGCCTTCAAAGAGGCCGTCGCCCACCTCGCTAAGGCGATCGAATTGGCCGACAAACTCGCCGCGACGGCGCCGAGCGCCGCGACGGGCATCGACCGGCTGCGTCTACAGACCAGCCTCGGCAATGCGCTGATCTGGACCAAGGGATATCACGCGCCGGAGACCACCGCAGCCTTTGCGCGCGCCCGCGAATTGGCGAGCCAGGTGGAGGACCCGGCGGGGCGGTTTTCCGCCTATTACGGTCTCTGGGTGGGGCATTTGTCCCGCGGCGAACCCGCGCCGATGCGCGAAATGGCCGAGCTTTTTCTGCGCGAAGCCACGGCCCTGCCGGATTGTCCCGAAATTGTGGTCGCGCACGGTGTTTCCGGCCTCACTTGCTTTTATTTCGGCGACTTGGCCGACGGCCATCAGCATTTTCAGAAGACCGTCGAGCTCTACGACCAGGCGCGCCATGCCGATTTCGCCAACCGGTTCGGGAATGATCCCCGCGCCTTAGCGGAAGAATACGATGCCCATCTCGTTATGGGTGCTCGGAAGAGTAGACGAGGCTTTGCGGCTTGCCGAACGCGCCCTCACCGACGCCGAATCGGCAGCGCATCCTCCGACGATGGCGACTACTCTCGTACACGCGGCCCTGCTTGGGCTTGTTCGCTGCAAGCCCGACGCAGTCGCGACCTACAGCCGAGCGTTAGCCGACATCGTGTCTCGCCACGACCTACCAGCCCTTTGGGTCGGCTGGGCAACATTTCTGCAAGGCTGGGCAAAGAAGTGCGAAGGTGCCGAAGTGTCGAGCCTCGCCGAAATGCCACGCGGCCTCGCCATCTTTCGGGAGCAAGGCGGGAATTGGCGAGTTCTTGAAGCGGCGCTGGCCGAAGCGGAAGCGAGTGCCGGCGAGACTGATGGCGGGCTCCGGCGCCTGGACGATGCGCTCGCCGAAGCCGGGCGCATCGAGCAGCATTGGTACGAAGCGGAGATCCACCGCATCCGCGCCGAGATCCTGCTGAAGCACGACCCGCCCAATACCGCGGCGGCCGAGCAGTCTTTGCAGGCCGCGATCGCGATTGCGCAGTCGCAAAAGGCGCG
>DASXMC010000440.1:0-1776 GCA_036495885.1 Allostellaceae bacterium
GCGAAAGCCGGCCGCCCGTCGCAAAGGCCGGCTTCGCCTTTGCGGGGGCCGATCCGCTGATTGCGGTCGCTTCCTTCACCAACGACGTGCCTGACCTGCCGCCGTTCGAGGCGGCCGCAGCCGGCAACGGCTTTTTGAACCCGACGCCCGAATGGGACAACGTCGTCCGTCGGGTGCCGCTGATTCTGCGGCTGAACGGCAAGCCCTATCCCTCGCTGGCGGCAGAGGCGATGCGGCTGGCGTTTGGCGCCTCGACCTATGTCGGCCGTGCCGCCGGCGCCAATGGCGAGAGCAATTTCGGTGAGGCCACTGGGCTCACCGCGATCCGCATCGGCCCGGTGTCGGTGCAAACCGATTCCGCCGGTCGCGTGTGGGTGCATTACGCGCGGCGCGACCCAAGGCTGACGATCAGCGCCGCCCAGGTGCTGGCCGGGAAGTTCGATCCTGTGTTGATAGCGGGGCACATTGTGCTGGTTGGAACCTCCGCCTCCGGTGTCATCAACGACCTGCAGGCTACACCTTTGTATCCTGCACTTCCTGGGGTCGAGATCCACGCCCAACTGATCTCAGAGATCCTGCAGGGCGAGTTTTTGACCCGCCCCGATTGGGCAGTCGGGGCCGAGATCCTTTTTGCGCTGGTGTTCGGCGCGGTTTTGATTTTCGTGTTGCCGCGGATCGGGGCGTTGCCAAGTGCCGCACTCGGCGGCGCGTCGGTCGCGGTAGCCGTCGGCGGTTCCTTCGCCGCCTTCAAATATGCCCACCTGCTGCTCGACCCGGTCTATCCGTGGGCCGTCATGACCCTGGTTTATCTGGTGGCGAGCCTGATCGGTTACTTGCGCACCGAAGCGCGTCAGCGCGAAATTCGCAGCGCCTTTTCGCACTACATGTCGCCCTATTACATCGAAGAACTGGCCAAGCATCCGGAAAAGCTCACGCTCGGCGGCGAGATGCGGATGATGACGATCATGTTCTGCGACATCCGCAACTTCACGAGCCGTGCCGAGGGAATGGACGCGCAGACCCTGACGCATTTCATGAATACATTTTTATCACCGATGACCGAAATTATCACTGAAGAGAAGGGCACGATCGACAAGTATATCGGCGACTGTATCATGGCATTCTGGAATGCGCCGCTCGACGATCCTGATCATGCCAAGAACGCGGTCGGTGCTGCGCAGTTGATGCGCCGGAAGCTGATCGAACTCAACCACATGTGGACCGAGGAAGCGGCCGCCGCCGGCAAGCCGTTTCATCCGGTGCAGATGGGCATCGGCATAAATACCGGCGAATGCTGTGTCGGGAATTTCGGCTCGCAGCAGCATTTCGATTATTCATTGCTCGGCGATCCGGTGAACCTCGCCTCGCGTCTGGAAGGCCTCGGCAAGGTCTACGGCATCGATTTGGTAATCGGTGAGGAGACCGCGAATCGCCTCGACGATCCGGCGCTGATCGAGGTCGATCTGGTCGCGGTCAAAGGCAAGTCGCGGGCGGGGCGCGTCTATACCTTGCCCCCGGAGCATATCGCCGAGGACGAGTTCGGCAGCCGGCACTCGGCGCTGCTACACGCCTACCGCCATCAGGATTGGGCGGCCGCCCTCGGTCTGCTCGACGACGCACGGCTCGCCGCAGTGCGGCATCTCGGGCCGGTTTACGAGCTCTACCGGCGCCGAATCGCGCATTTCCAAATCGCGGCGCCGCCGGCCGATTGGGATGGGGTCTTTACCGCCGAGGAGAAATAAGCGGCGCCTGAAGGCACCCGCAAATGCCTGGAAT
>DASXMC010000441.1:0-3439 GCA_036495885.1 Allostellaceae bacterium
TGCCATCGATTACGACGCATTGCCGGCCGTCACCCGCGCTGCCGACGCGCTCAAATCCGAGGCCCCGCTCTTGTGGGAGGCCGCTCCCGGCAACCTCTGCATCGATGTCGAACTCGGCGACGAGGCCGCAACCGCGGCCGCTTTCGCCCGCGCCGCGCACGTCGTGCGGCTCGAGACCTGGGTGCGGCGCGTCACCGGTGCCCCGATGGAGCCGCGCACAAATGTTGCGGAATACGATCCGGCGACCGGCCGATACACGCTCTACACCGGTAGCGGCCGCGGGGTCGCGAAAGTCAGGCTCGACCTCGCTCAGGTGCTGGGCGTCGCACCCGAGAAGGTCCGGGTCTTATGCTATGACATGGGCGGCAATTTCGGCACCCGCAACCTCTTCTACCCCGAATATGCACTGCTCGCCTGGGCGTCGCGCCGGGTGGGACGGCCGATCAAATGGACCTGCGAGCGCACCGAATCCTTTCTCAGCGACTGGCAGGGCCGTGACCTGACCGTAACCGCCGAACTCGCGCTCGACACCCAAGGCAAGTTTTTGGCGATCCGCGGCTCGAACCTCAGCAACCTCGGCGGTCATGCAATCGCTTTTGGGCCGCTGCAGAAGGGGCTCGGGCTGATGTCGAGCGTCTATGATATCCCGGTCGGTTATTTCCGCGGCCACGGTGCTCTTAGCAACACCGTCTCGACCACGCCTTACCGCAGTTCCGGCCGGCCCGAGGCGATGTTTGTCGTCGAGCGGCTGGTCGATCTGGCGGCGGACAAGCTCGGCGCTGATAGAGCGGCGCTGCGGCGCCGCAACCTGATCCCGCCCTCGGCGCAGCCCTATTCGAACCCACTCGGCATCACCTATGACAGCGGCCATTACCAGGAGGCGATGGATGCCGCGCTGGCAATCGCCGATTGGGATGGTTTGCCGGCGCGCCGCGACGAAGCACGGCGGCGTGGCAGGAGGCGCGGGATCGGCATTGCCAATTATGTCGAGATCACCTCGGGCGCGCCGCGCGAGCGCGCCGAAATCACCGTATTGCCCGAGGGCAAGGTCGAGCTCGTCATGGGCACGATGTCGTCCGGCCAGGGACACGAGACGAGCTTTGCGCAACTCGTCGGCGAATGGCTCGGCGTCCCGTTCGACAGCATCGTCTACGTCGCACACGACACCGCACGGGTGGCCGCGGGCGGCGGCTCGCATTCGGGCCGCTCGATGAAACTGGCGGCGACGATCATCGGCGAAGCGACCGACGCAATTATCGACAAGGGCCGCAAGATCGCGGGGTTGGTGCTCGAGACCGGTGAGCCCGACATCGAGTTCGCGCAAGGGCGCTTTCGCGTCGCCGGCACCGACCGCGAGATCGGCATCTTCGAGGTTGCGGCGGCTGCAAACCGCCCCGGTCTGCCCGAGGAGCTGCGCGGGCCATTGGCGGCGGTGTCTGACCGGACCCTTCCGGTCGCGAGCTTTCCTTATGGCACGCAAATCTGCGAGGTCGAGGTCGATCCCGAGACTGGTGCTGTCGAAATCGTGGGCTATGCCGCGGTCGACGATGTCGGCCGCGCGGTCAACCCGATGATCCTGCACGGCCAGACGCATGGCGGCATCGCCCAGGGTGTGGGCCAGGCATTGCTCGAAGAAAGCTACTACGATCCGCGCACCGGGCAATTGCTGGCCGCAAGCTTTATGGATTACGCAATGCCGCGCGCCATCACGTTTCCGTTTCTGAAAACAGCGCTGAGCGAAGTGCCGGCGCCGACCAACCGCCTCGGGGTGCGCTCGGGCGGCGAGGGCGGCACCACCCCGGCCTTGGGCGCGGTGATCAACGCGATCGTCGATGCGCTTGCCGAGTTCGGCGTCCGACATATCGAAATGCCGGCAACGCCCGAGCGCGTGTGGCGTGCGATCCAAGTCGCGCCGCGGGCCGAGGACGGCGGCGGATAAAGCGCCTGGCCATCGAGCTGGCGCCTTCAGTTGCGGCCCGGTGACGCCAGGCGGGTGAAGCCATCGGCGCTCCACTCTTCGCTGCCGATGCCGTGATGCACAAAGAAGAGCCCGTCAGGGTCGTATTTCGCTTTGATCGCGCGCAACCGGGGATAGTTCGGGCCCCAATACGCGGTCTGCCAATCTTGCTCGAAGAAATCGCTCTCGGCGCCGTAGGCGGCAGGTGCGGGTGCCACCCGCTCGAGCTCGCGCATGGCGCTGTTGATCTGGACTGCGTGCCGCCGCGCCGCAGCAAGATCGGGTTCATGACCGGGGAACCCGGGAAAGGCCGGCGGACCTTCACTGGCGATGATCGCAAGCGCAAAGGCGTCGAGCACAGCCGGGTTCATTGCTGTCTCGCGTGTCGCTGCAATCGCCTCCCCGGAGCCGCCGGCGAGCCCCTTTTGCATGTGCAACTCTACCGACCACAGCCGGCCGGCGGCGCACAGCGCGTCCGCCAGCCGGTCACGCCGGTCTGCACGCAACAGCGCCGCCGGCAGCCACCGGGACTGGAACCCATAGAGAAAATGCCCGGTCTCGGCCAAATTCCCCGACCAGAAGATATTGCCGGCCTGCGCCCCCGGACGGTCGTCGGAGATGACCGCGCCGGGGACGAAGGCTTTCAGGTAGACCGGGTCCCAGAGATGGCGCGCAGGGCCGGCGATAGCCCGCGGCGACAGCGCAAAGGCGAAATCGGCCGGCGCCTGGGTCACCCCTTCGAAAAATGGCTGCCAGACGACTTCCGCCTGCTGCTGGTCGAGACCCTGAAACGCCATGCGGATTTCGAGCCAGTTGCCGGGCCGCAGGTTCACGATCTCGCCCCAATGCGGATTGAACAGGCTATCGGCGTAGAAATCGACAAAACGGCCGACTAGCCGCCGAAAGGCCGCATCGGACGACGCCTGGATCGTCGCCCGCAATGCGCCGAAATAGGATGGCAGCGGATGCGTCTTTAAGGTGAGGCGGGTTACGACCCCGAGACTGCCGCCACCGCCGCCTCTGAGCGCCCAGAAGAGATCGGGATTGGCACAGCGGTTGGCGATCCGGACCATGCCATCGGCGGTCACGATCTCGGCTTCGAGGAGACCGGCGGCGGCGATCCCGAAATTTTTCGAAAAGCTGCCGAACCCACCGGCCTGAACGAGCCCGGCAACACCAACGGTCAGGCAGCCGCCGCCCTGCACATAGCGCCCGCCCGTAGTCGTCACGCGGTTATAGGTGTGCCCCCAGATCGCACCGGCGCCGACCGTGACCGCTGACTGCGGCCGCTCTCGGCCGGCACACCCTTGGGCGACAAAATCGTCGTGCATGGTCAAGGAGGCCATTCGCCGGGTCCAGATTAACAATGAATCGGGGGCGTTCGAGGTGCCGAGATACGAGTGGCCGCCGCCTTTGACGACGAGCCGAAGGTTGTGATCGCGGGCAAAGCTGACGGCGGCGACAATGTCCCGGGTGGTCTCG
>DASXMC010000442.1:0-11430 GCA_036495885.1 Allostellaceae bacterium
CGTCACCCTCGATCTGTTGAAGGAAGCCGGCTACCGCTATGTCATGGACTGGGCAATGGACGACCAGCCGATCTGGATGCGCACCCGCGCCGGGCCGATCCTGTCGGTGCCGTATCCGCTCGAAGTCAACGACTCGCCGGCAATGGTGTTTCGCCGCCATACCGGCCGGCAATTCGCCGAGATGGTCGTCGACCAGTTTGACGAAATGCTGTTCCAGTCGAAAAAATATCCGCTGGTGTTTGCGGTCTCGGCGCATCCTTTTGTCGTCGGCCAGCCATTTCGCTTGCGCGCGTTTCGCGATGCGGTTCGCCACATCATGAAGCACCGCGACGAATTGTGGATCACCACGCCGGGCGAGATCGCGCGCTATTGCGAGAGCCTGCCAAAGGGGGTAGTGCCCGGCTCCGAATAAGGGTCGAGCCCTCAGCCGCCGGCTTGCGGCAATTCCATGCGGACCGAAACGGCGGCGCTGGCGATGACCGCAATATCGCCGATTTCGTTATCGGGGACATCGAGCCCGCCTTTGACGACTTTGACCGTGACCTCGCCATGCGGCAATGCCGCCTTGACGGTGGCGGCGTCGACTTTTTCCGGCTGCTGAACCCCGATCGTCACCTCGACCTGCATGCGCCGCGCATCGAGCTTTAGGGTGCGGATCAGGGTTAGCGAGCTGTGATGGAGCGCGTCCTGCACCGCGCGCACCGCCGCCTTGGTGTAATCGCCGCCGTGCAGATCGTTGCCGGCGCCCATTTCGAGGATGATGCGTTTGGCTGGCATCGGACGGCTCCCTAAAGATCGAGCCGCACCAGGGCCGCGGCATTGGCGATCACGGTTTTGTTGGTACCGGCATCGTTGGCGATTTCAAGTCCGCCCTCGACGATTTCGACGGTGCCGGTGCCGTGCGGCAATACCGCCAGCACTTCCGCCTTGTCGACCTCGTCCGGGCGCGGCACGCCGATCGTCACTTCCACCCGCATCGAATCGACTGGCAGCCCGACCGCGTCGGCAACGCTCAGCGAGTTGTGCCACAGCGCGTCCCGCAGCGCCCGCACCGCCGCCTTGGTGTAGTCGCCGCCCCGGATATCGGTGCCCATGCCGATCTGTAGCACCATGCGCTGCCAAGCCATGCCGGCCTCCTCATTCGCCTCAGCTTCCCGGAATCAGCGCGCCGCTAGAGCTGCTCCACACCGGCCCGGGCGCAGTCTTCGTCCTGCTGCGAGGTGCCGCCGCCGACGCCGCATGCACCTTCGACAACCCCGTTTCTGATGATCGGCACCGCACCTTGGCCCATGATCATCTCGCCGCCGGAAGCGGCGGCGATGCCGCGCGGGGTCGGTTGGTCGGCGCGCGCCGCCATCTCGCCGCTCGAACGGCCAAAGGCGGCTGAGGCAACCGCCTTGCCCTGAGAGCCATAGGCGCTGGCCCAGATAGCGCCATCCATCCGCTGCAACGCGATCAGCCGGCCGCCGGCGTCGCATACGGCCGCACTTATCTTGATGTTGAGCTGCTCTGCCTTGGCCAACGCGCCACGCAGCACGCGATTGGCCTCGTCAAGCGTCAGTGTCATGGACCGCTCCCCTCTATTTGGTTCCGCCAATCGGTACGAGCATAGGCTAATCGCGCAATTCGGGGACGATCCAGAACGGCTTTTGGCCGCGGGCGACGCGCTCGAAATTGTCGAAGGCGTTGCGCCACCGCTTCCAGTGATTGTCCCAGGTCGGTCCGGCGCCGTGCGGACTGAAGATCGCATTTTTGCAGGTGAAGAGATCGTGATCGGGCTTGGGCGGCTCCTCGACCATGACGTCGAGCCCGGCACCCAAAATCTTTTCGTCGCGCAGCGCATTGTAGAGCGCCTTTTCATCGACGACCGGGCCGCGGCAGGTGTTGATCAGGATCGCCGTCGGCTTCATCATCGAAAGTTCGCGCTCGCCGATCAGATTGTGCGTCGATTTGTCGAGCGGCACGTGCAAGGTCACGATGTCGCAAGTCTTCAGCAATTCGGTAAACAGCGCAAAGCGAACGCCGAGCGCGTCCTCCTGGTCGGTCGTCAGCCGGTTGATGTCGTAATATTTTATATGCATATCAAAGGCGCGGGCGCGGCGCGCGACCTTTTTGCCGATATTGCCAAGGCCGATGATGCCCAGGGTCTTGTCTTCGAGCTCGTAAAGCTTGGCCGAGTTGAAATCGTTGCCACGCCAACGCCCGGAGACGACGCCTTCATGCTGCCAGATCAGTTTGCGGCACACCGCGAGCATCAGCATCATCGCGTGCTCGGCGACCGCGGTCGAGTTGGCGCCGCCATTGTTGCAGATCGGGACACTCGCCGCGCGCGCGGCGTCGAGGTCGTAGGTGTTGTAGCCGGCGCTCAACGTCTGGATAATGCGCAGCTTTGGCGCCCGCTGGTAAAACTCCGGCCCATGCGGGAATTGTCCGCCACCGATATAGTATTCGATGTCCTGCAACAGATCCCAGAATTCCGGGCGCCCGTGCGGGGCCATGACGAGCTCCCAGCCCGGCGACAGCAAATCATAGGCGATCTGCAGGGTTTCCTCGGAATGCGTGGCGGGGGTCAATATGCGCGGCATCTTGCGTCTCCTCTTTGAGGGAATTGGCGCGGGTGGTTCTCAGGACCCGCCATCGTAGCGATAGCGGGCCGCCGCGCGAAAGCGTAAAAACCCGCGTTCCAGCGGATTGTCGGCGTGAAATGCCCGGGATAGGCTGCTTGCGTCGCCTCTTCTCCCATCGCTACCGGTCCCGGTTATATCAGCAAGGTCGATGAATCATGCCCAAAGCCGTCGAGCACCGTTTTCAGAATCTGCACGAATTTGTCACCCAGGCGCGCACCAATCTCGATCGCAACAACTGGGATTACCTGATCGGCGGCTCCGAGACCGAGACCACCTTGGCGCGCAACCGGCTGGCGCTCGACGCGATCGGCTTCCGGCCGCGGGTATTGCGCGACGTCTCAAACGTCGATTGCAGCCGCAACTTGTTCGGCAAAAAGCTGCGGATCCCGGTGCTGTGCGCGCCGGTTGGCTCGCTGGAAGTGTTCGAACCGGGCGGTGGCGCCACGGTCGCCGCGGCGACGCGCGAATTCGGCAACGGCATGATCCTCTCCTCGGTGTCGCATCCGGGAATGGACGAGACCGCCAAGGCGTCGGGCGAAGGCTTCAAGATCTTCCAGCTCTATGTGCGCGGCGATGCCGATTGGGTCGACGATCATGTCGCCCGCGCGCAAGGCCGCGGCTACGACGCGTTCTGTCTTACCGTCGACACCGACAGCTATTCACGGCGCGAGCGCGACATCGCCAAGCGCCATTTGCGCCGGCGGGTGCGGCCCGGCGACGCCCGCATCTACCAGGCCCAATTCAACTGGCGCGACATCGATCGGATCAAGCGGAAGAGCTCCATCCCTCTCATCCTCAAAGGTATTGCAACCGCAGAGGACGCCCGGATCGCGCTCGAACACGGGGTCGACTGCGTCTATGTGTCGAACCATGGCGGCCGTCAGCTCGACCAGGGTGTCGGTTCGATCGACGTCTTGCCCGAAATCGTTGAGGCGGTCGACGGCCGCGCTCGCATCATGGTTGACGGCGGCTTCAGCCGCGGGACCGATGTCGTCAAGGCGCTGACCCTCGGCGCCGACGCTGTCGCTTGCGGTCGGCTTTATGTTTACGGGCTCGCCGCCGCCGGCACCGAAGGGGTGGTCCGGCTATTCGAAATCCTCGAGGACGAGATCCGCATCTGCCTGTCGCTCCTGGGGGTGACCGCCTATGACGAGCTCGACAAATCCTATATCCGTCCGGCGCGCCAAGTGACCACGCCGCATGTCCACAGCGCCTTCCCGCATCTCAACCTCCCCCGCGAGACTTATTAGTGGTCCGACGCCTTGAGATCATTCGCGCCTCAAGCCGCCGGACCGGAAATCGTCAGCCGGCCATAAAGCTGTTGAGCTCGGGGGTCGCCATCGTCGTCTCGACATAGGCGAAGGTCCCGCGGTCTTTGACTTCGCGCGCCGCCTCGACGAGGCCGCTCATCGCGGCGCGATAGAGCGATGTGGCAAGACTGATCCGCTTGACCCCGGCTTCCGCCAACTCCGCCGTCGTAAACGACCGACCCCTGACGCCGGCCATAAAATTAAACGGGCGTGACAAAGCGGCACAGACTGTGCGCACCGCGGCGAGGTCCGGCAATCCCGGTGCCATCAGCACATCGGCGCCGACTGCCTCGAAGGCTTGCAGGCGCTTGACGATGTCGTCGAGATTGGGCTGTCCGCGCAGACAGCCCTCGGCGCGCGCGGTCAGCGTGAACGGAAACGACAGGTTGCGCGCCGCCTCGGCGGCCGCCGCGACCCGCTCCCTAGCATGCTCGAAATCATAGAGCGGCTTTTGCGGATTGCCGGTGAAATCCTCGATCGAGCCGCCGACGAGACCGGTCGCCGCCGCGAGACGTATGGTCTCGGCCGCTCCCTCGGGTGCGTCGTCAAAGCCTTTCTCCAGATCCGCGGATACCGGCAAATCGACTGCGTTGACGATCGCCGCCGCATGGGCGAGAGCCTCCTGCCGCGTGACCATGCCGTCGCGCCGGCCGAGCACGCCGGCCGAGGCGCCGCTCGATGTCGCCAAGGCTTGAAAGCCGAGCCCGGCCAGGATACGCGCCGAACCCGCATCCCACGCGTTGGCGATCACAAAGAATCCCTTAGCCTGATGCAATTCGCGGAACCGATTGGCTTTTTCGATTTGGCTGGAGGGCATGAGTCATCTCCTCGTTGAACTGCTCGGCGGGATAATACAGCGGCAGCGCCGGAATGAATTCGGTAGGCTGCGTAGCCGCAGCCTATTCTGCTTGATGAAGTGGCTTCCAGAGGCTACATAATCATTCGTGCGAACCGTTGGGCTAAAAATCCTCAAAAATAAACTCAGCGAATATGTTCGGTTGGCAGCGGCGGGCGAGACGGTGGTCATCACCGATCGCGGTCATCCCGTTGCCGAAATCGTACCGCCGCACCCCCATATCCCGGCCGGTGATGGGCGACCGCTTTCCGCATTCGAACTGCGGGGCTTGCGTGAGGGATGGCTTAGGCCGGCGACCATTCGCGATGGTTCCCCCCCGCCGCGAAAGCCGATACCCGGATACACTTTGGAGCAACTGCTCGCTGATCTTGACCGCGATCGGGAAGATCGCGCGTGATCTACATCGACAGTTCTGTCGCCCTTGCCCATTTGCTCGCCGAGCCCCGTTCTCCTCCCCCGGAGTTGTGGCAGAAAAACCTTACATCGAGCGCATTGCTCGAGTACGAGGTGTGGAACCGAGTGAACGCGCTCGGGCAGTCGCCCTCGCTCGCCAACGAGGTGCGGGCGTTGTTGAGCCGGGCCAGCCTGATCGAGATGAACCGCCCAACGTTAGCCCGCGCCTTGGAGCCATGGCCGCTTTCGGTCCGCACGCTGGATGGATTGCATCTGTCGACCATCGCATTCCTGCGCCAGCAAGGGCAGGAAATCGAATTGGCCAGCTACGACAGCCGGCTTCTCACGGGGGCGCGGGCACTCGGCGTCGCGATCGCGGCGTTGTAACCACTGCTATCGGGGGCACCTTGCGTTGATCCGGCCGAACTGCGGCCCTATGTTCGCGCTTGCATGACGCCGCTCTCGCAGATCCGCAATTTCGCGATCATCGCCCATATCGACCATGGCAAATCGACCTTGGCCGACCGGCTGATCCAGGCTACGGGCGGGCTCGAAGCGCGCGAAATGCGCGAGCAGGTCCTCGACCAGATGGAATTGGAGCGCGAACGCGGCATTACCATCAAGGCGCAGACGGTCCGGCTCAATTACCGGGCCCGGGACGGCAAGGATTATGTCCTCAATCTGATGGACACCCCTGGTCATGTCGATTTCTCTTATGAGGTCAGCCGATCGCTCGCCGCCTGCGAGGGTTCGCTGTTGGTAGTCGATGCGAGCCAGGGGGTCGAGGCGCAGACCTTGGCCAATGTCTATCAGGCAATCGACGCCGGACACGAGATCGTCCCGGTTTTGAACAAAATCGATCTGCCGGCGGCCGAGCCCGACCGGGTCAAAGAGCAGATCGAGGACGTGATCGGGCTCGACGCCGAGGGCGCCTTGCTGATCTCGGCCAAGACTGGGCTCAACATCGATGAGGTGCTCGAAGCTCTGGTAACCCGGCTGCCGCCGCCCGTGGGCGAGGCCGTCGCACCCTTAAAGGCATTGCTGGTCGACAGCTGGTATGACCCCTATCTCGGCGTCGTCATTCTGGTGCGGGTCAAGGACGGCGAGTTGCGGTCCGGGCAAAAGATCCGGCTGATGGCGACGAGTGCGGTGCATGCCGTCGAGCGGGTCGGGGTTTTCACCCCGAAAGGGGTGGCGGTTGAAGCGCTGGGGCCCGGCGAGATCGGTTTTATTACCGCCGGCATCAAAACCGTTGCCGATTGCCGGGTCGGCGACACGATCACCGAGGACCGCCGCCCCGCCGCCGAACCGCTGCCCGGTTTCAAGCCGGTCCAGCCGGTCGTGTTCTGCGGCCTGTTCCCGACTGACGCCGCCGATTACGAGCGGCTGCGCGACAGCCTCGCGAAATTGCGGCTCAACGACGCCAGCTTCGAATACGAGCCCGAGACTTCGGCGGCCCTCGGTTTCGGCTTCCGCTGCGGGTTTCTCGGGCTCTTGCACCTCGAAATCATCCAGGAGCGGCTGGCGCGCGAATTCGACCTCGACCTGATCGCGACGGCACCCTCGGTCGTCTACCGTGTCCTTCTGACAAACGGGACGGTGCGCAACCTGCACAACCCGGCTGATATGCCCGACCCGGTCAGGATCGACCACATCGAGGAGCCATGGATCAAGGCCACGATCCTGGTCCCGGACGCCTATCTCGGACCGATTTTGGCTTTGTGCGAGGAGCGGCGCGGCGAGCAGGCCGACCTGACTTATGCCGGCAACCGGGCGATGCTTGTCTACCGCCTGCCGTTGAACGAGGTCGTGTTCGATTTCTACGATCGGCTCAAATCGGTGAGCCGCGGCTATGCCAGCTTTGATTATCAGCTCGAGGATTACCGCGAGGGCGATCTCGTGCTGATGAACATTCTCGTCAATGGCGAGCCGGTCGACGCGCTATCGATCATCGTTCACCGCCATGACGCCGAACGCCGCGGGCGGGCCTTATGCGAGCGGCTCAAGGATCTGATCCCGCGGCAATTGTTCCAGGTGGCGATCCAGGCGGCGATCGGCGGCCGGATCATCGCGCGCGAGACGGTCAAGGCGCTGCGCAAGGACGTGCTCGCCAAATGCTATGGCGGCGACGTTACCCGCAAACGTAAGCTGCTAGAAAAGCAGAAAGAAGGCAAAAAGCGGATGCGCCAGTTCGGCAAGGTCGAAATCCCGCAATCGGCATTCATCGCCGCGCTCAAAATGGGGGAGAATTGAAAGCCGCGAGCTGGGAGCTGTTGGACGACAGAGCGGATAGCTGCAGTTGCGTCCTGCCGCTCGCTTGGTTTAAGCGCGGTTGCCGATCGATCACAGCGTCGCCCGGTCAAAGTAATCCGACAAACTCGCTTGCGGTAAGCTCCGCTTGGCGCAATATCAAACGGAGAATGCCGCGCTTTACATCAGCGCTCCCGTGATAAGGGACGACGATGCGTACGGCGGGCCGATCGGGATGTTTCAAGACGTAATGGCTGCCGGTCGTGTGGTGGACCAAAAAACCGGCCCGCTGCAATGCCCCGGATTAGCCGGTCGGCGTTCACCGACGGCAACGCGGTCATACGCGCGCGAGGTCGATCGTCAGCCTTTCCGTGATCAGCCCCGCGGGAGCCTCGTAGGGCAACGGTTCGTCGTCCTTGCGCAGGGGTTCGAGATAGGCGCGCAGGCAGTCCACCGCCATGGCGCGTGCCTCATCCAGTGTTTCGCCCTGGGTCGCCAAGCCCGGGATTGCCGGAAACGTCACTATGTAGCCACCCTCTTCGGCTGGCTCGAACACCGCAGTGTAATGGAGCTGATTATCCATTCGACCGGCCGTCATTTCCGAAATTTTATCCACGCAGCAGATATCGGCAGTTGATGGGCGGAGCGCAACCTGATTGCTGATGACGATGCGAGCGCTCGAATAGCAATCGGGATGTTGACGAATTGGCGGAGCTGAGGTAGACAGCGCGCCTGTGGTGATTTGGGCCGGCCGGCTTGCGCGCCACGTTAAAAAATGCGCTAAAAGGTCGGGTGTTCTTGAGGAGCCCTGGCCCGCGCGGGACCGGGGTTTTTTATTGCCCTGGATCGGCGCCGGCTCGACTAGAGAGAGGTGCCGATGACCAAGCCCGTTCTGCCCGCCGACCTCGCCGAGACCGTTGCGCCCGCCACCCTGCTGGTGCGCGGCGGGACCGCGCGCACGCCTTACGACGAGACCTGCGAGGCGTTGTTCATGACCTCGGGCTTTGTCTATGACGAGGCGGCCGCGGCCGAAGCCGCATTTGCGCAGGACGGCTCGCGCTATGTCTATTCGCGTTACCGCAACCCGACCGTCGCGATGTTCGAGGAGCGGCTCCGCCTGATCGAGGGTGCGCAAGCCTGCCGGGCGACCGCGAGCGGGATGGCGGCGGTGTTTGCGGCCTTGCTCTGCCGTCTTCGCGCCGGGCAGAGGGTCGTCGCGAGCCGGGCGTTGTTCGGCTCGTGCCACTACATCCTCGCCGAATTGCTGCCGCGCTGGGGCATCGAGACGGTGTTTGTCGACGGGCGCGATCTCGCCGCTTGGGAAGCGGCACTCGCGGACGGGGCCGCGGCGGCGTTTTGCGAGAGCCCGTCTAACCCGGCGATGGAGATCGTCGATCTCGCCCAAGTCGCGCGCCTCGTCCATCGCGCCGGCGGGATTTTAATCGTCGACAATGTGTTTGCCAGCCCGCTCCTGCAAAAGCCGTTGGCATTGGGTGCGGATGTCGTGGTCTATTCGGCGACTAAGCACATTGACGGGCAGGGTCGCTCACTCGGCGGCGCGATTTTGGCATCCGAGAAATTCATCAAGGACGATCTCGGCCTGTTTTATCGCCACACCGGGCCATCTTTGAGCCCGTTCAACGCCTGGCTGCTGCTGAAAGGCCTCGAAACCCTCGAATTGCGTGTCGAGCGGCAATGCCGCACCGCCGCCGCAATCGCCGACTTTCTCGAGACCCACCCCAAGATCGGACGCGTGCTCTATCCGGGATTGCCGAGCCACCCACAATACGAGCTGGCGCGCCGCCAGATGAAGGCGGGTGGCACCCTCGTCGCGTTCGACGTCGAGGGCGACAAGCAAGCATGCTTCCGCTTTCTCGACGCGTTGCGCGTGGTCGACATCTCGAACAATCTTGGCGACTCGAAAAGCCTTATTACCCATCCGGCGACGACGACGCATTCGCGCCTGAAGCCCGAGATGCGCGCCGAGCTCGGCATCGGCGACCAGCTCGTTCGCCTCTCTGCCGGTCTCGAAGCCGAAGCCGACCTTATCGCCGATTTAGACCAGGCGCTCGATCGCGCTTGAAAGACGCCGATGGGGGTGGTGACTCACTTTGCCGATGTTGTCTCAGCTCCAGTCGTCTTGGCCGGGCTTGGCCCGGCCACCCACGAGCCGCCGCATTGTCAGATTGGCTTCTCGTGGATACCCGGGGCAAGCCCAGGCAAGTCGGTTCCCAATGCCAAACTGAGTCACTACCCCGATGGGCGATCGATCGACGGGTTGGCCCGGTTCCTGCTACGATCACGGAAAACGCCGGCAAATGGAGGTGTGGGATGGCGTACCGCATGACCCGCCGCGGGTTTGCGGCGGGTGCCGGAGCAGCGATCCTCGCCGCCGGCGGCCTCGGCCGCCGCGCGCGCGCCGCGATCGACAACAGCACGCTCCGCTTTATCGCGCAATCCGATCTGCGCGTGCTCGATCCGATCTGGACCACTGCCTATGTCACCCGCAACCACGGCTATATGGTATTCGACACCCTGTTAGCGCTCGACGACAAGTTCCGACCGCATCCGCAGATGGTCGACGACTACCATGTATCCGAGGATAAACTCCTCTACAGCTTCACTTTGCGCGACGGGCTCAAATTCCATGATGGGCAGCCGGTGCGCGGGGCCGATTGCACGGCCTCGCTGCAGCGCTGGATGGCGCGCGACTCGTTGGGCCAGACGCTGGCCGGCGAAATTGCTGAAATGAAGGGCGGCGACGACAAGACCTTTTCGATCCGGCTTAAGCAGCCCTTCCCGCTGTTGATCAGCGGGATCGCCAAGGTGTCGAGCCTGGCGCCGTTCATCATGCCCGAGCGGATCGCCAAGACCGATCCGTTCAAGCAGATTACCGAGATGGTCGGGTCCGGTCCGTTCAAATTCGTCGCGTCGGAATTCCAGCCTGGCAACAAAGTCGTCTACGTCAAGAACCCCGATTACGTGTCGCGCGGCGAGAAGCCGAACTGGGCTTCGGGGGGCAAGGTGGTCAAGGTCGAGCGGGTCGAGTGGCTGGTTGTGCCCGATCACGCGACCGCGGCGGCGGCTCTCAACAGCGGCGAAGTCGATTGGTGGGAGAACCCGCCGCTCGACCTCGTCCCGGTCTTTGCCGGCACCGACGTGACTGTTGCCGATGCCGGTCCGATCGGGTTTCCGCAAACGCTGCGGTTCAATCACCTGTGGCCGCCATTCGACAACGTCAAAATGCGCCAGGCGGTGCTGGCGGCTGCCAATCAGGCCGATTTTATGACCGCGATCGCCGGTGATCCCAAAAATTGGCAGGCTTGCGCCTCGTTTTTCACCTGCGGAACGCCGATGGCGAGCACCGCCGGGTGTGAGGCGCTGACCGCCGCGCGCGATTTCGACCGGGCCAAAAAGCTGATTGCCGAAGCCGGCTACAAGGGCGAAAAAATCGTCATCCTCGACGGGATCGATCAGCCCAATGTGCACGCCCAGGCGCTGGTCGCCGCCGATCTGATGAAAAAGCTCGGGCTCAATGTCGAAATCGCGGCGATGGATTGGGGCCAGGTCGTCACCCGCCGCGCCTCGGCAAAGCCGGTGGACCAAGGCGGGTGGAGTGTTTTCGGGACCGGCTGGATCGGCGCCGATATGCTCGATCCGACCCTGAACCAGCCGCTGCGCTGCAACGGCAAAAAGGCCTGGTTCGGCTGGCCCTCCGACGACAAGATCGAAGCTTTGCGCGGCGAGTGGATCAAAGCGACCGACCTCAAGGACCGCCAAGCCGTCGCCGTCCGGATCCAGGAGCGCGCTTTCGAGGTCGTCCCCTACCTTCCCGTCGGCCAGTACATGCCGAAAACCGCCTACCGCTCGAACATCAAGGGGGTATTGACCGCCCCGGCGATCTTTATGTGGAACATCGAGAAGACCTAAGCACCCGCAGAGGCTGCCCGGTTGGCCGCGCTTCGCCGATCGCGGGAGGCTGCGCGCGATTTCG
>DASXMC010000443.1:0-9892 GCA_036495885.1 Allostellaceae bacterium
CGCCTCTGCGCCCAAGCGGTCGATCTTTGCGCGGGTTACGACCGGCGCCAGTCCGGCGAAGAGGACAAACGGCAGCAATGCCAGGGCAATCGGCCAGGCGACGACGGCGAGGGCGATCAGCACCGCCGACGGCACCAGCACTGCGACCAGCGCCGGGGCCACGGTATGGGCAAAGAAATACTCGACGGTTTCGACGTCCTGCGCGGCCAGAGCGATCAGATCACCCGAGCGTCGGCGGGTCAGATAGGCAGGCGCCAAGGCATCAAGCTTGTCAAAGAGGGCAATCCGCATCTCGGCCAAGAGGCGATAGGCGATGTCGTGGGCGAGCCAGGATTCGAGCCAATGCAGGAGCCCGGCGGCCGGCGCCGTCACCGCCAACAGGATCAGCAAGAACCCGTAAGGCGAACCTGTCTTGACCGCGGCGACGGCGAGCGCGCTCAAAATCCCGACCCCGATAAAGGCCGCAACCCGGGCGATGCCAGAGCCGATGACAATAGCAAAGCGCCGGCGCCACGGTTTGATGATCCGGACCAAGGTCGCAAGTGTCGCCATCCAGCCGACCGCCCCGGCAGCACTCGCGAGCTCGGCGGGTGCGGTCGCCGCAACCGCTTCGATTTGCTCGCGTTCGGTAGCTGAACTCGTCCCCTCCGGCGCATCGGCGATATCGATGTCGCCGCGATGCTCTTCGGCCTGGGCGCCCATCAGCCGGTAGTAAGGGCCGTTGCGACGGATCAGCTCGGCATGGCGGCCTTCCTCGACGACGCGCCCGCGGTCGAGCACCAGTATGCGGTCGGCGGCGATGACGCTCGACAGGCGGTGCGCCAAAATTAGGGTCGTGCGCCCGGCCGTGAGGCGGGCGATCGCCTGCTGGATCACCGCCTCGTTTTCGGCGTCCACCGACGACAGCGCCTCGTCGAGGATCAGGATCGGCGCGTCGCGCAACAGCGCGCGAGCGATCGCCAGCCGCTGGCGCTGGCCGCCCGACAGCAACACGCCGCGCTCGCCGATCATCGTTTGATAGCCGTGCGGCAGCAGCGAGATGAATTCGTGCGCATTGGCGTCGCGCGCCGCCGCCTCGATCTCGTGCTCGTCGGCGTCGGGTTTGCCAAGCCGCAGATTGTCTTCGACCGTGCCGTAAAACAGGTAGGTGTCCTGATGCACCACCGCGATCATCCGGCGCACGAGTTCGGGATCGAAGGTCGTGAGATCGTGCCCGCCGATCAGCACCCTCCCCGCCTGCGGGTCGAACAGCCGCAACAGCAGCCGTGCTACCGAGGATTTGCCGGACCCGCTCGGTCCAACAATCCCGATCTTCTCACCGGCGCCGACGGTAAAGGAGAGGTCGTCATGCGCGGCGCCGCGGCCGCCGGGATACGCGAATGTCACATCTTCGAACGCGATGGTAGGCACGAGCGCCAGGTTGGCGGGCGCGGCAACGGCCCGCGGCACCAGCGGCTCGGCCGCAAACAGCGCGTTGATCCCGGCGGCGGCCGATTGTCCGAGCATCCCTTGATGCAGCACCATGCGCAGATCGCGCAGCGGGCGGAACACCTCGGTGCCGGCCATCAGCACGATTAAGAGCGCCTGGATGCTCATCAATCCGTGCGACACCCGCCACACCGCCAATGCCAAAGCTGCCGCCGCACCGATCGCTACCCCGCAATCGGTGATGCCCCGGGTCATTACCCCGGTCGACAACACGCGAAGACTGCTGTCGCACAGCTCGCGCGCCCGCTCGGCGAGCCGGTGCCCAAAAGCGCGGCTCTGTCCGAACGCCTTCAGGGTCGGCAGCCCCTGGACGCCGTCAAGAAATTCGGAGCCGAATGATTGCAGCGCCTGCTGGCGGCCTTGGCTGCTGCGACGCTCGACATGGACAAAGACGGTGGGCGCGATCAACGTCACCAGCGCGAAAACCAGCATGACCGCCGCCACCGGGACGTCCCAGAAGGCGATAAAGCCAAAGATCGCGAGCGGGGTCAGCACCGCTATCGAGACTTGCGGGACATACTGCCCGAAAAACGTCTGCAACTGCTCGACGCCGTCGACAATCGCCAGCATGACACCGCCGGTGCGCTCTCCAGCAAACCACGCCGGTCCCAATTCGGCGATCTTGTCGTATAGGCGGGCGCGCAATTCCTGCTGCACCCGCGAGGATGTGCGGTGCGAGATCATCGCCCGGTGGTGCTCGATTACGCCGCGCATGATTACCGCCACGGCTACGCCCACTGCCGGGATCACCAGCGCCGGCAGGCCCGCGCCGGCGAAAACCCGCGACAACAGCACGCCAAGGATCGCAAAACGGGCGATGCCGACGACCGCGGCGAGGAGCCCGAGCACAATTGCAAACCCGATCCATCCGCGCAGCCCGCGCGTCAACTGCCACAGTCGTCGGTCGAAATACATCTTGGTCTCTCCCTGCCGGAAGTATTCACCCGAAATTGCGGAAGGCGAGCGCGAAATTCGCTACCAGTTGTTTATTGGGCGCGTCGAGCACGACGCCGGAAAGGTCAAAGCGGCTGTGGATCGCCGACAGTGAGATGTTCTGTCGGCAGCGGCGTGACCGTAATCACCGAAACGCCATCCGGCGCTTCGAAACGGTGCCAGGCGCCTTGCGGCACGATCGCGACCATCCCCGCGGCGAGCCGCAAAGATTGACGGCCCTCGGAGGTGACCAGTTGCAGGGTGGTCGAGCCATCGGCGATCTGCACGATCTCGTCGCCATGCGGGTGCCGTTCCCAATCGCTCGTGCCGGCGAATTTGGAGCCGAAGATTGCGCCGTCGCGATATGGTGCGAGCCGTGCGATGGCGCGGTTCTTTTCGGCGTCGGTCGTCGTCGGGCTGCGCCCTTTGAGCATAGTCAGCTTGGCAAGCTCGGCGTTAAGGTCGACGATCTTGGTCATGTTTGCTCCAGGTTACGTTGTTGCCGGAGCATACGGCTACATTTTAATTTCAGTGATCGACAAATTCGGCACCCCGTGATATGATTTTCTATCATGTCCAACGGTAACGGCTCCGCCCCGATGGATTGGGACGATGCGCGCATCTTTCTCGCGGTCGCCCGTCACGGTTCGCTGCGTGCGGCCGGCCGCGCGCTGGGGTTGAGTCAGCCTACGGTTGGCCGGCGCTTGGCGGGCTTCGAAGCGGTGTTTGGCGGGCCGGTTCTGTTCGACCGGCTGCCCGAAGGCCTGCGCCTCAATGCTGCCGGCGAGGCGCTGCTGCGGGCTGCAGAGCGGTTGGAGCTGGCGGCACTGGCGCTGGAGCGGCGACGTGCTGCGGCCTCGCCAACCTTGAGCGGCACCGTCCGGGTCTCGGTCGGCGAATGGGCGGCAAGCTTTCTCGCCCGCTATCTCACCGCCGCCTCCGGCGCGGCGCTGCCGTCGGGGATCACGCTCGAACTCGTCGAATCGCAACAAACTGCCAACCTCGCGCGCCGCGAAGCCGATCTCGCGCTGCGTCATCATCCACCCGAAAGCGGCGATCTCTACATCACCAAGGCCGGTGCGTTCGCCTGCACAGTCTATCGGCGGCTCGGGGTGGGAGGTGATGCCTGGGTCACCTATACCGAGGAGCAGGCTCACTACCCGACCGCGCGGTGGGTGCAGGAGCGGCTGGGCGAGACAGGTGGGACGGTGGCGCTGCGCGCCTCGAATATGCCGATGCAGTTGGCCGCGATCCGCGCCGGCGCAGGCCGCGGGATCTTGCCGTGCTTTATCGGCGACGGCGACCCACTGCTCGAGAGGGTGAGCCCTCCCCTCCCTGAGGTGGCCGCGGAGTATTGGGTCATCGTTCATCGCGACCTGCGACGCGCCGCCTGCGTGCGCGCCGTGATCGAATGGATCCATACCTTGTTTGATCGCCATAGCAAGGCACTCGCGGGTCTAACGCCAAAGCGCCTGCCTTCAACCGCGTTGCCGACCACTACGGGTCGACGCACCGCGGCCGATTGAGACCGCCGGCGATTTCGTCGCCCAATTTGGCAACAGAGCGGCGCTGAAGTGGATCGAGGGAAAGCCGGAAGGATTCCGCGCGGCCCTACCCGCCCACAGCCGGTCATGATAGCGGGCAGAGTTCCACTGGACGGCTGAGTTTTTTCCGGCTATTATACTCATTGGTTTATGGGCGGAATTGTTTCCCGCCTCGGCAGGCATTACCAGCGAAATTTACGATTTGTTATGCAGCTCAGACTGTTTAGACATTTTGTCCCTGTTTCGGTCGTGCTGCTCGTGTCGTTCGACGCGCTGTTAATCACTGGCGCATTTTACCAAATGTTGACGCAATCGGCGGGAAGCGGTCCGCTGGTCTTTGGCGTCACCAGCCTGCCGGCGCAACTCGCCCTCGGCTTGTCTCTCGCCGCCGTCGCGGCGATGATTTCGGTCGGTCTTTACGGTGAGCAGAGCTTTGTCGATTTTCGCCTGCTTCTGAGCAAGATTGCTGTCGCCTTTGTCCTGGTGCTGTTGCTGCTCCTGATTTGCGCCTCCTATTGGCGCGACGGGCTGCAGGACCTGCCCAATATTTCGAGCCTGCCGATCAAAGCGACGCTGATTTGGTTGGGCTGCATTTCGGTCACCCGCGGCGCCTTCCTGATCACCTTGGGCCGCGGGCTGTTAAAGCGGCGCGTCGCGGTGCTTGGCAACGGCGTCCAGGCGGCGCGCATCTCCCGCCTGGTCGAGTGCGGGGAAAACCAGCACTTCGTGCCGGTCTCGTTTATTCGCATGCCGGGGGACCGCGGCCTGGCGAGTTGCACCGCGGTCGATTGGCCGGATGCCGGTCCCGATGCCCTCGCCGCACTCGGTTGGTCGCTGAGTGCGAGCGAGATTGTGGTCGCTACCGACGATCGCCGCGGTCTGCCGGTGCAGCAGTTGCTGCATTGCAAGCTCGCCGGAATGCAGATTACCGAGTTCCTTGACTTCTGGGAGCGCGAGACGCGAACGGTCGATCTCGAAGCGTTGCGTCCAAGCTGGCTGTTTTACTCGGACGGCTTTCGCTGCGGGGTGATCGACGAATTTTTCAAGCGGCTTTTCGATATCGTCGTCAGCCTCGCTCTGCTGGCGTGTACCGCACCTCTGCTGGCCATTGTATCCGGCTTGGTCAAGCTCGACAGCGCCGGGCCGATCCTCTATCGCCAGGAACGGGTCGGCTATCGCGGGCGAAACTTCACAATCCTCAAATTCCGCAGCATGCGGGTCGATGCGGAAAGAGAAGAAGGGCCGCAATGGACCGTTCGCGGCGATTCCCGGGTAACCCGTCTTGGCGTCGTGATCCGCAAATTGCGGATCGATGAGCTGCCGCAAATCTTTAACGTCCTGCGCGGCGACATGAGTTTTATTGGTCCACGGCCGGAGCGCCCTTATTTTGTCGCCAATCTCGCGGCCCTCATTCCCTACTACGACGAGCGCCACTGCGTACGCCCCGGCATCACCGGCTGGGCCCAGATCAACTATCCCTACGGCGCCTCGATCGAGGACGCTCGTCACAAGCTGTCGTTCGATCTCTATTATGTCAAGAACCGCAGCATTTTCCTGGATTTCGTAATTTTATTGCAGACAGTTCGCGTCATATTCTGGAATTACGGCGCTAGATAGGATTGCGGCCCTGACCAGGATCGTCGTCGCAACGATCTACTCGGGATGCGCGCTAGCGTTCGCGCTGGTCGTTGCGCTGATGGTGCTGCGAGGACGGACGAGCCGAACCGGGGCTGCCATTATCGCCGGATGTGTGGCCTCGGCGATCTGGGCCGGGGCCACAGCATCGGGCGCGGTATCCGCCGCAGCGCTAGCAGTACTCGACAGCGTCCGATTATCGGCGTGGCTGCTTTTTGCGGTGGCGCTCGTCACCACCGGCGGCGGCGGGGTCGAGCATAAACACGGCTATCTGATCGGTGCTGCGCTGTTCTGCGCTTGTGCAATCGCGATTGATGCCGGGGCTCTAACTCTCGGCCTCGGCCCCGGCAATCTTTTTGCGCAGTTGCTGATGCGCATCGGATTCGGCGTCCTCGGCCTGCTAACGATTGAGAATTTGTGGCGCAACACCGATCCCTGGCGGCGCTGGCACGTCTGGCCGGTGTGCTTGGCGTTGGGGCTTTTGTACGCCTACGAGCTTTTCCTGTTTTCGGACGCCTTCATCACCCGCGGTCAGGTCAATCCAGGACTGGCGCTCGGGCGCGCTATCGCCGGCGGGTTTGCCGCACCGCTGCTGGTGATGGCGATGGCGCGCAACAGCGAATGGCGGGTCGACATTCATGTCTCTCGCCAAGTGGTCCTGCACACCGCGACACTGTTGGCGAGCGGCTGCTTTCTGCTTGCGGTCGCCATAGTCGCCATGCTGCTGCGCGGGCTCGGCGGTCAGTGGGGTCTCGTCCTGCAGTTGGCGATGCTGTTTGGCAGCATCGTCGTGCTTGCTACCGTGCTCTCTTCGGGAAGTTACCGCCAGCGCCTTAAATTTCTGATTTCTAGGAATTTCTTTACTCATCGCTATGACTATCGGGTCGAGTGGTTGAAATTTATCGAGCTGATCTCGGACCCGCAGCACGCCGAAGAATTGCAGGTGAGGATCATCCGCGCCCTAGCCGAATTTGTAGACAGTCCAGCGGGGATGTTGTGGTCGGCCAATTCCGCATCGGGCTACCGCGTCACGGCAGGGTGGCGGACGCGCACCGAGCTCGCGGTCGCGGTGGACGCCGACGACCCGTTTCTCGCCGGCTTTTGCGAGGGAGCTTGGATCCAGGTGTGCCGCAACGAGCCGACCCAAGAGGGCTGGGGGTTCGCCTCGCCGCGAGCCTGGCTGGCAGTGCCGTTGTCGTACCGCCAGGAAATGGTCGGCTTTGTCGTTCTCGATCGTCCGTTCCATGCGGTCGATCTCAATTGGGAAGCTTTCGACCTGTTGCGCGCGGCCGGGCGCCAAGCCGCGAGCTATCTCGCCGAAGAATGCTCGACCAAAGATTTGCGCGACGCCGAACTGTTGACCGAGTACAGCAAGAGGTTTGCTTTTGTTGTCCATGACATCAAGAACTTGGCGAGTCAGCTGAGTCTAATCGTCACCAATGCCCATCACTATATCGACAATCCCGAATTTCAGCGCGACATGCTCAGCACGGTCGAAGATGCAGTATCGCGGATGAACAAGCTGCTCAGCCAACTAAAAGCTGAAGAGACGTCGCTGACGCAGACCACCAATCCGGCGGCAATCGTGTCCGCCGTGGCGGCTGGTCTTGCGGTCGTGGCCGAGACTGACAGCGACGGCGCGCGCTGCGCGGTGACCATCGCCCCGGAAAAGTTGCGCTCGGCGCTGACGCACCTGGTGCAAAACGCGGTCGAGGCGTCGCGCCCCGGTGATACGGTGATCCTCCGAGCGCGCCGCTGCGACGGCCGCTTCTTGATCGACGTCGTCGACCACGGCATCGGCATGGACGCAGCCTTTGTCTGCAACGAATTGTTTCTGCCGTTCCGATCAACCAAAGAGGGAGGCTACGGCATCGGCGCATTTCAGACCCGCGAGTTGATCCGTATGGCGGGCGGTGACCTCGAGGTCATCTCGCAGCCGGGTGTCGGGACGACAATGCGCATCGTATTGCCGCTGGTCGAAAGCCGCGAGGCTGCAGCACCCTCAACCGCCGCATGAACAGCACAGCCCTTGAGCCCAAACCGCTGCTGATCGTCGACGACGACACTGGGCTGCTGCGCCAATTGCGTTGGGCGTTTCCAGAGCACAAGGTGCACGCTGCAGCCAACCGGCAGGAAGCGGTGGCACTGATCCGCCTACATCGGCTTCCGGTCGCGATCGTCGATCTCGGCCTGCCGCCGGATCCCGACGGCGCATCCGAAGGCTTGGCGACGCTGTCCGAAATTAGAGAACTTTCGCCCGGGACCAAGGTCATCGTCGCAACCGGCAACGAAACGCGCGAGCACGCGCTACGCGCGATCGCGCTCGGCGCCTACGATTTCTATCAAAAGCCGATCGACATTGAAATCTTGCGGATGATCGTCAGTCGGGCCGAGCAGATGTTCGACCTCGAGGCCGAGAACCGCCGCCTAAGCGACGCCGCCTCCGTCAGTTCGCCGATCGACGGCATCATCGCTACCAGCTCCGAAATGCTGCAGGTGCTGCGCAACATCGAGAAGCTGGCCCCAACCGATGTGGCTGTGCTGTTGCTCGGAGAGAGCGGTACTGGAAAGGAGCTGCTCGCCCACGCGATCCACAAACTCAGCCGCCGCCGTGACGGCCCGTTCGTGCCCATCAACTGCGCCGCAATCCCCGAAACCCTGCTCGAAAGCGAGCTGTTCGGCTATGAAAAGGGCGCCTTTACCGGCGCTCTTAGACAAAACATCGGACGGATCGAAAGTGCCCATCGCGGCACGCTGTTTCTCGACGAGATCGGCGACGTGCCGCTGCCGATGCAAGTCAAGCTGCTGCGCTTTCTGCAGGATCAGATCGTAGAACGGGTGGGAGGCCGGCGCCCGGTGCAGGTCGATATCAGAATTGTGTGTGCGACCAATCAGGACCTCGACCGGATGATGGCCGAGGGCGGTTTCCGCGAAGACCTGTTCTACCGGCTGAACGAAGTCACCGTCCGGGTCCCGGCGCTCCGCGAACGCCGGGCCGATGCGGTTGTCCTGGCGAGCTTTTTCCTCAGCCGGTTTGCCGCGGAATACGGCCGCGCCTCGCGCGGCCTCACCGGCTCCGCGCTCGCCGCGATCAGGGAGTATTCGTGGCCCGGGAATGTCCGCGAACTCGAAAATCGGGTTAAGCGCGCGGTGGTGATGACCGACGGGCCCCTTGTTTCCGCCGCGGATCTCGATCTGCCACACGTCGAAGATGACGCAAAATCGCTCGATATTCGCGCGGCGCGGGCGCGCGCCGAGCGCGAGGTCGTTCAATTGGCTCTGACCCAGACCGGATCGAATCTGTCAAAAGCGGCCAAGCTGCTCGGGATCAGCCGGCCCACGCTCTATGATTTGATGCAGCAGCACCAACTCGGCAGCGACGGATAGCCATCGGTTTGCTAAGAAGGATCCCCTAATGCCTCAGCTTCGCCGCTGTCTCTCGCATTTTCGCGCCGCTCTCTTAGCTCTACTCCTGGGTGCCGCACCCGCGGCCAACGCCGCCGATTCACCAGCCGCGGTCAAGAGTGCCGACCAATACATCGCCCACGGCGATCTCAAGGCGGCCGCCATCGAGTTGCGCAACGCGATCCGCGAATCGCCTCAAGATGCCAAGTTGCGGGGACGCCTCGCCCGCATATATCTGCAGCTTCGCGACCCGATTTCCGCCGAACGCGAAGCCCGCGCGGCGCGCGAACGCAACGACGCCGAGGCAGATTACTTGCCGGTTTTGGACGAGGCGCTGCTGCGCCAGGGCAAATTCCAGGAACTTACCGACCTCGTCCGGCCCGACAATCGCCCGCCTGCTCTCGAAAGCCAGGTGCGCTGGGCTCTTGGCATGGCGGCGTCGGGCCTGCACGACCGGGCAAAAGCCCAGTCGCTGCTGCAGGACGCGATCAAGCTCGACGCCAAAGCGGCATCGCCAAAGATCGGACTGGCGCGGCTCCTGGGGGGGAGCAACCCGCAGCAGGCAAATCAACTGCTCGGTCAGGTTCTCGCGGCTGACCCACGCTCGGTCGAGGCGCTTCAGCTGAAAGGCGAGTTAGCCCGCGCTGAGGGCGACTCCCAGACGGCGATGAACGACTTCAACGCCGCCCTCCAGATCGATCCGCAGAACATCGCGGCGCGTCTGAGCCGTGCCGATCTTAACCTCGCCGAGGGCAAATTCAGCGCGGCAGACGAGGATCTCGACCCGGTCCTCAAGGCCAACCCCGGCAGCTTCATGGCCAATTACCTGCGCGCCTTGGAGGCGGCAAAGCAAAAGCGGTACGCCGAAGCCGACCGGTTATTGGATC
>DASXMC010000444.1:0-11571 GCA_036495885.1 Allostellaceae bacterium
TCCTCAAAAGGGATATGACGATCCGGCTCGGCAGCATGATGATAGTAGCAGTCGGGGTTATCCTTGCCGGTTTCAAACTGATCCATTAATGGCTGTACGCTGGCGCGATGACGCGGCGCGCCGCCATACACGGCGAGATCGGACCCGGATAGCCGGCGCAGCGCGGCAGCGCTGCTCTTTCGGCGCAATCTCCGATCAGCGAATGGCGCGCTCGCTGTCCGCCATGATCTCGGTATAGAGTTCTTCGACGGCGATGCTGTCCCGGCTCGGATGGCGCATGTCGGCGAGAGAGCGGCGCGGCGGCGGGTGGACGCGACCAAGCCGCGGGATTGCCAAACCGGCCGCAGACGAACCGAACAGCACGCGCAGGCGATAGAGCGACACCGCTATCGGGAATTTGTCTATCGGACGTCCAGCCCCGATCCACGTATCCATGTTGCCGGGCCCCCAATTATACGCCGCAACTGCGTCCGGCCAGTTCGCGTAACGATGGTAGAGGCGCGAGAGATAGGCACGGCCGAGCGCACGGTTTTCAGTCGGGTCGAACCGGTCGCCACCACCGACATCGGCCGCTGCCGCCGCCGAGACTTGCATCGGCCCCTGGGGGCCGTCGGCAACGGCCCGCCACATCTTTGGATCGACCCCATGGCTCGATTCGGTTCCCTCGACGGCAAAAGCGACCCGCTGGAGAGCCACGCCGGTGGCGTCGCCCGCGACCAGCGATCCGCCATTCGCTGCCCCCGTACTCGCCGTCGCAAGCACTATCACGGCACCGATCCAGCGGCGTAGCTGCGCAGGCAGCTTTAATGCCGCATCCGGGCGATTTCTCCCCCGAGCCAAAAGGGCTGGCCTTTGCACGCCTACTCCCAATAGGCGGCGATGATCGTGTTGTCCCGGCTAAGCAACAGGTTCAGCCGGTTGGGGTTATGAGTGATGCCGCGGATCCCGTGATTGGGCGGAATCCAGCGTAGGATCTTTGGAAGGTCCTCCTGCCTGACAATCCCTGGTGTTCCGGGCGTGGCCTGCCCATGCTCCGCAAATTTTTTCCCGACGCAATCGCGGCAGTCATTGAGCGCGACGCGCACCGTCTGGATACCGGGAATTTGGTCGACCTCGAGCGCGTTCTCGGAGCCGCGTACCCGCACTCCGTGGAAGGCGTTCCCCTCTTCGAGCGGGAATACGGCGCTGACCGGCACAAAACCGGTTGCTGTCTCGGTCTGTAACGGCATCGTCGCGATGAATTGAAGGTCGAGAATGCCGTCGATCGGTTTACCGACATAGGTCGGGACCAATTCGGGGGAACTCCACCCCTGCGAGCCCACGAGCCCCGTCACCCGCACGATGTCAATCTGCGGCGGGGTTTGGGACCGGAAGATTTCGATGCTCGTGACGTAGAGCACCGGAAGCTCGGTACCAGGTTCGGCCTCAGTAGGCGACGTCACGACCGGCTCGCCGAGGTTGCCGCCTTCGTAACCCTCGGCGGATGGAGGCGGGTTGGCCGCTGGCGTCGCTGGCGCGCCCTGCGCCAAAGCAAGCCCGGCCAAGCCCGCCTGCATCGCCACGCAGATCGCGAGCATGCCCAGCCGATGCCATATGTTGGTCATTTTCTCCTCCGGATCGATGATGTTGCTTCGCCTTTAATCGGTGGGTTCAGCGGTCACGCCGCGTCAGGGCAGCAGTTTCCGCCGGTTCGAGGCCATCGGGCGGGATGTGGTCGAGAGCGTCGAGTATAAGATCCGTCGCACGCATCTTGGTAATACGGCAATAGGCAGTTTCCGTGCTGGCAAAGCTGCCGTTTTCGGATAGCTTGTTGACTGGCTCACCACCCCCGCAAACCGAGAAATACTCGCATTTGTCCCGGCACATCGCGACGCCGGCATTGATGTCGACAAGCATCCGGGCCAAGGCCGGACTGCGGAGAAAATCGGAAAACGTCACGCGGTTAATATTGCCGAGAATGAAGTCGTCATAGGCCGGATTTTTGAGTCCCAGCAACTCGGGTGAAAATGTCGCGATGTTACCCGCCCAATCCATGCTCGTGATCGCAAAAGGCTCCACCAGCTGGTTGTAGAACGGTGCTTCCCGAGGACGAATAACCTGCTGCAGCGCGGTTTCGATTTCACGCAGGAATTTGATCTTGCTGGGGACCGCCGTCGACGACCGCCAGATCTCGCTAAGGAATCGATAATAAAGACCTTCAATGTCAGCGCGTCGAAACGATTCCGAGACATGGCCGCCCTCAGATTCTTCAACATTAAAGCAGACCTGCTCGATACCCTCCGCCAGATAAAATTCGAACATCTCGCAGGGTGCGGCCATGCTCGCCGGGCTCAGCACCGATATGACGTGAAACGGCACACCGTGGCGGCGCAACGTGCGAATGCCGGCGATGGTTCGGTCAAACGTTCCGTGGCCGGACCGCGTTAACCGATTGTAATCGTGAAACCGGCGCGGCCCGTCGACGCTGACGCCAAGATTGATCCGTGCTTCAGCAAAAAACGCGCACCACTCGTCGTTGATCAGGGTACCGTTCGTCTGAAACGAGTGAACGACCTGAAGCTGCGGCGGGCGTAATTCCTCGACCAACGCAAACGCGTCGCGATAGAAGCCGATCGGCAACACCATCGGCTCACCGGCATGCCATACCACCGAAAGCGCGTCGCCGAACCACCCCGACGCAAACACCTTTGAAAACAGATTGTACAGGGTCTCGCGGGCAACGACGGCCTTGTTTGTCCGATTCGGGAGATAGCAGTACTTGCAATCTATATTGCAAAAGGGGGTTGGCTGGATCACCAGCAGCTGGATGATGGGCACGACGCTGCTCGTCTCGACCGCTGCGTCAATTTAGAAGTTGCGCCACCAATTCGGCCAGTTGCTCCAATTGCGCCAGTTGTTCCAGTTCGGCCAACCCCAGCCCCACGGGCGCGCCCAGCCCCAGTTACGCCACCAATTGCCCCAGGCAAGCCGCAGGGCGTCGATGGCTTGGTTTTTGATTCCAGGTTGCGCCGCTGCGGTGGAAACGGCGTCGCGGACTGCGGCGAGCCGCTCGGAAACCCGAACCTCACGCGCGGCATTGGGTTGAAGGTCCATCGGATCCTGGTTCGCGGCGCCGGGTGTGGGCGAACCCAACAACAGGAAGGCTCCAGCGAGCCCCGCCGGGGCGATGCTTAAAACAATTTTTAGATATTTTTCCGGCAGCGACATTGAACTCACCTCATTACTGCGATCACGGCACCGCACGGACACTTCAGCTTGGATAATCCGGCTCCGCCGTCGGTTCGCGATTCACAGCGGCCGCTTCCTGGCCATCAACCTAACAGTGGCAAAACCTCCGACGTGAACAGCGGCGGCTTACAAGTTTCGCCAGAAATCGCCCTGCCAGCCGCCATTGCCCCATCCGCCGTTGCCCCATGGGCCGTTGCCCCATCCGCCGTTGCCCCACGGGCCATTGCCCCATCCGCCATTACCCCATCCGCCATTGCGCCATTCGGCGCCGCCATTGCGAGAGCCGCCGCCGTTGCCCCAGGCCCCCCACGCGACCTGCACGCCGGGTTTGGCGGGCTTGGCCCCCTCGACCGTGGAAACCGCCTCGCGAATCGCGGCGAGCCGATCGGAGACGCGGGATTGGTTCGCCGCCGGCGCCGCCCCGGAGGCTTCCGGCTCGGCCGCGGCCAGCGCCGTCGTGCCCAGCGCCAAAGATACCCCCATCGCACCTGCCGGCAGCAGTCCGGCCAGGATTTTGAGATATTTCTGCCGCAGCGACATCGAACTCACCTCATGGCTGCAATCACGAAGCCGCGTGGACGGTCAGGTTCGGTCACCCAGCCCCGCCGTCGGCCCGCGATATCTGCACGGCCTCTGTTTCGAATAAACTCCTCTATTTCGAACAAACTTAGGCGTGCCAAAACCTGCGGCCCTGAAGATCGGCCCCTCAAAAGTTTCGCCAAAAATTACTCCAGGGGCCGTTCCGCCAACCACCGTTTCTCCATCCTCCGCCGCCGTTGCGCCAACCGCCACCGCCCCAACCACCCCCGCCATTGCGCCAAGCAGCGCCCCCGTTGCGCCAGCCGCCTCCGCCGTTGCGCCAGGCCCACCACGCCAGCTGTTCGCCTGGTTTGGAGGCCTTGGCGCCCTCGACCTCGGAAACCGCGTCGCGAATCGCGGCGAGCCGATCGGAGACGCGAGACTGGCTCGCCGCTGGCGGCTGCCCCCCTGTAGGCTCCGGATCAACCGTGGCCAGTGCCGTCGTCGTGCTCAGCGCCAGCGATACCCCCAAAGCGCCCGCCGGAAGCAATCCGGCGAGAATGTTAAGATATTTCTGCCGCAGCAACGTCACCCCCTCGCCCTCGCCGCGCTTAGCCGGCACTATGCGGCAATTAAACCGCTCGTTCTCGGTAGCAAGAGATCGCCACCGAGGTCAAATGCTCATTTGCCGATTACTAGAGGGCCGCAAAGAGTGGGTGTCGCTTCTTCGACCCGATTCGGCCGCCCGGACGCCCAAAGCGGGGCAAATTCACCGCACGGGCCGCATAACCGGGACGGGTCGGGGCGCTTTCGGCCGGCGCGGCTCCGGCGCCCATCCGGCCAGAAAAAGAAGCTCGAACGTCGCCGGAATACGGCCATCGGGGAGGCTGTAGCGCTCGCGATAGATCGCTGCGGCACGCGCGAGGGTGGCACGGCGCAAAACCGAACGCCGGCGCATCGAGAGTGCGTTGGTTTCGCCCATACCCCGCAGATCATGCATCAACGTCAGTATATCGGGATAGGTGACGGTAATCGTATCGAGATCGGCGACCGGCATCGCGAAGCCGGCTCGCTGCAGTAGCGCGGCAGCGTCGGCGAGATTGGCGGTAGGTGAAACCCGCGGGCTCACGCCGCCTTCTTCGGCGAGCTCGGCCTCCGCTAGCGCGGTGCGCAACTCCACGAGTGTAGACCCGCCGAGCATCGCTGCAAGCAAGAGCCCGCCGGGCTTCAGAGCGCGGCGCAGCTGGATCAGCGCGCCGGGTAAATCGGACACCCAATGCAGCACTAGCGCACTGATCGCAAGATCAAAAGAATACGGCGCAAACGGGAGCAATTCGGGATCGGCGGCCACCGCAACGCCAGGATTCCGAGACAAGAAACCCTCAGACGGATCAGCGGCGACGACACAATCAACGTACGATTGCACTACAAGACGATTTGACAGCGCGCTACCATGCACCCCTAAATCGAGAATTGTCGGAAATGAAAGAGCAATGTCATCAAGGCGGTCCAGCAGGCGCTCGCTGGTTTCGACATGGAGAAACTCAACGGCACCCTGACATGCCGCTCGCTCGCGATGCCGCCGCCACGCGACTCGGTCGAACAAAACATTTGGTTCATTTGGGTCGTGCGGCATGGGACCTCGTGTGGCGATCGCGGGTTGACGCGCCCATTTGCGCTGTTCATTTGTAATCCATGGCAGCGGCCACAACCCTCCCCTCGAGAACCGTAACGCAGCTGCTGCGATTGGGACGCGGGCTTATCGATGTCGTGTTGCCGCCGCTCTGTCTCGCCTGCGGCCGAATCGTCGAGGAGTCAGGAGGGCTGTGCGGGGAGTGCTGGGGCCACCTCACATTTTTTGCACCGCCATGGTGCTCCGGTTGTGGCCTGCCGTTTCCTCATCCCTTGGGAGAGGATGCGGTTTGCGCCGATTGTGCTCGCGGGAGGCGAGCCTGGGATCGGGCGCGGGCGGTTTTTCGGTACGATGAAAACAGCCGCCCGCTGGTATTGGGGCTGAAGCATGCGGACCGCACGCACGTCGCGGGCGCTTTTGGCCGGTGGATGCTGCGATCGGGTGGCGAGGTGCTGCCCGATGCCGAGCTGCTGCTACCGGTGCCCCTCCATTGGTCGCGGCTCTTCCAGCGTCGCTATAACCAGGCAGCTCTGCTCGCTAATGCGATTCATGACGCAGGAGGTCCGCCGGTCGCGGTCGATTGCCTGGTTCGCCGCCGCCGAACACCGTCGCAAGGTCATCTCGGCCCGCTGGCGCGCGAGCGCAACGTCCGAAGAGCATTCGCGGTCCGGCGCCCAAGCGAGGTGAAAGGAAAACGCCTCGTTATCGTCGATGATGTGATGACAACCGGGGCCACGGTTGATGAATGCGCGCGCGTGCTGAAGCGCGCCGGTGCGGCCTCGGTCAGCGTGCTGACGCTGGCGCGGGCGCTGCGGATCGGCGCATAATCGGGGCCGAGTACGGGGCGATAGAGAGCGGCGTATGGCTGAGGTAGAGATATACACGAGGATGTTCTGCCCCTATTGCACACGGGCGCGGGCGCTGTTGCGCGAGAAGGGGGCCGCGTTTGTTGACATCGACATCGAGGAAGAACCCAAACGCCGCGCCGAGATGATCCGACGCGCCGGCGGGCGTACGACGGTGCCGCAAATCTTTATCAACGGCGAGCATATCGGCGGCTGCGACGATCTTGTGGCACTCGAACGCGCCGGCGAACTCGACCCGAAACTGAGGCTCAGCTCGTGACTCCCCCGTTTACCGCGGCCTGCATTCAGTTCACCGCCGCGCGAGATTATCAGCCCAACATCGATGTCGTATCAGACCTGATCCGCCGGGCGCGAGACGACGGCGCCGATTTTGTCTTGACCCCGGAAAATACCGGGCTGATTGAGCCGGTTGGCAGACTGCGTCGGGATAAGGCCCGTGACGAGGCCAATCACCCGGTGCTCGCGGCCTTACGCGAGGTCGCGCGCGAAACCGCCGCTTGGCTGTTGATCGGGTCTCTTGCTGTAGACATTTCACGTGAGCCGACCATACCCGAGGGCGAGCACCGATTGGCAAACCGGTCATATCTGCTGGATGCCGACGGCAAGATTGTTGCACGCTACGACAAGATTCACATGTTTGACGTTGAGTTGAGCGCGACTGAGAGCTATCGCGAGAGCAATGCGTTTCGCCCCGGCGAAGGAGCGGTGCTCGCTGCGACGCCGTGGGGCACACTGGGGATGACGGTATGCTATGATTTGCGGTTCCCGCAATTATACCGGGCGCTTGCCCGGGCGGGTGCGGATTTTCTGGCAATCCCCTCTTCATTTACGGTCCCGACCGGCAATGCGCATTGGCATGTTCTGTTGAGGTCGCGGGCAATCGAGAACGGGTGTTTCGTCTTCGCCCCGGCGCAATGGGGGGAGCATGCCGAGCGCCGGCGAACCTTCGGGCACTCACTGATTGTCGATCCCTGGGGCGAGGTGTTGGCCGACGGCGGCGAAGGGGTGGGAATGGTCAGTGCCGTTATTGACCCGACGCGGATCGCCAAGTTCCGACGCATGGTGCCGTCTCTTGGCCACGATCGCCCGTTTTCGGCACCTGCATCGGAAGATCGGCGGCTCGCGGCCGAGTAGCGGCACCGTCGAGGAGATTGAGATGATACTGTTCACATTGCGCTGTACGCAGAACCACGAGTTCGAGGCGTGGTTCCGAGACGGCGATGGTTTTGCGTCGCAACGAGCCGCAGGCGAGATCGCTTGTCCGGTGTGCGGCGATTCGTCGGTCGAGAAGGCGGTAATGGCGCCGCGACTGTCACGGGCCCGCGATGCGACGGCCGGCGTGGAATTCGCCAAAATGCGCAAAGCGCTAATCGAGATGCGCCGCCAGATTGAAACAAATTGCGATTACGTCGGCCCCCGTTTTGCGGATGAAGCGCGCCGCATTCATTATGGCGAGGTCGACCCGCGCGGCATCTATGGTGAGGCGACCGACACCGAATCGCGCGAATTGGCCGATGAAGGCATAAAATTCGGCCAAATCCCTTGGGTCCCGGTAACCGATGGCTGAGACGCGGTGGCCCAGGATTCGGCTAGCGTGCCGCGAAGACCATGTAGTTGACGTCAATGTTGCGCGAAAGTCCCCATGTTCCTGATGTGAAATTATAGCTGAGCCCGGCAATGTCGATCGGACGCAGTCCGTTGCGACGCAGGCCAAGGATCAATTCCGAAGGACGAACGAATTTGCCCCAGTCATGGGTTCCGCGCGGGAGCCAGCCAAGAACGAATTCAGCGCCGATAATCGCGAATGCAAATGAGCGCGCAGTGCGGTTGAGCGTGCCGATGATTGTGACACCTCCCGGAGCCACGAACTGACCGAGACATTTCCAGAAGGCGTCACGATCGGCAACGTGCTCGATCACTTCGAGTGCAAGCACGACGTCAAATTGTTCCCCGATATCGACGATTGATTCAGGGGTGGCAACGCGATAGTCAATGGCTAACCCGCCCAAGCAAGCGTGCTCGCGGGCGGCAGCAACCGCATCAGCGCCAGCATCAATACCGGTGACCGCAAAGCCGAGCCGGGACATGGGTTCGGCGGCCAAGCCGCCGCCACAGCCGATATCGAGCAGACGCAGGCCAGCAAATGGGCGGATAAGATCGGGGGTCCGACCAAAGTGGTCCGTCAGCCGCGAACGAATATAGCCGAGCCGCACAGGGTTGAGCTGGTGCAGCGCACGGAAATTGCCCTCGGGCTGCCACCAAGCATTGGCTTGTACGTCAAATCTCCGGATCTCGCTGAGATCGACCGTGGCATCGTCAGCGTTCAACGAATGTTTCCCATCTATCTTGCGGCGACAAGTATGTGGCGGGACACGACTCACCGCAACCGACCAATGGTCGATTAGAGAACCGATATGACCCGACTCGTTCAGAAATTCGGCGGCACATCGCTGGCCGATATTGACCGGATAAAAACAGCCGCCCTCCGTGTCGCCCGGGGAGTCGAGCGCGGCGACGAGGTGGCGGTGGTTGTCTCGGCAATGGCGGGAGCAACCGACAGCCTCGTAGGCTGGACCCGGGAGACCAGCCGGTTGCACGACGCCCGCGAATACGATGTGGTCGTCGCTTCCGGTGAGCAAGTGACGGCCGGGTTGTTTGCGTTGGCGCTCCAAAGTCTCGGGCTGGACGCGCGCTCGTGGCTTGGCTGGCAACTCCCGATCTGCACCGATGACGTTCACGGCAGAGCGCGGATCCAGTCGATCGAAGTTGCTGAATTAGAGCGCCGACTAAAACTTGGGCATGTGGCGGTGGTTGCCGGATTCCAGGGTATCGGGATGGACGGGAGGATCACGACCCTCGGTCGCGGAGGCTCGGACACCTCTGCGGTGGCGCTCGCTGCGGCCCTTAAGGCCGATAGGTGTGATATTTTCACAGATGTCGACGGGGTTTATACGAGCGATCCACGTATCGTCGCCAGAGCCCGCAAGCTCGATAAGATAACCTACGAAGAAATGCTGGAAATGGCTTCGCAGGGCGCGAAGGTATTACAGACGCGCTCGGTCGAGATGGCGATGAACCATCACGTCAGGGTTCAGGTGTTGTCGAGCTTTTCCGACACTCCTGGTACACTCGTGGTCGACGAGGACGAGATCGTGGAAAAACAGGTCGTAAGCGGTATCGCCTACAGCCGGGATGAGGCTAAGATTACCGTTCAGAAGGTGCCGGACCGGCCGGGTGTAGCTGCGGCTATTTTCGGTCCGCTTGCGGCACACGCGATCAATGTCGACATGATCGTGCAAAACGTGTCGGAAGACGGTCAGGCCGATCTGACGTTCACCGTCGCCCGCGCTGATCTCGACCGGGCCGTTTCGGTTTTGGATGAAAAGCGAGCAGCGCTTGGCTTCTCTGCCCTGAAGCCGGACTCAAATGTCGTCAAGATTTCGGTAATCGGGGTCGGAATGCGAAGCCATGTCGGAGTAGCTCAACAAATGTTTCAAACACTGTCTGAAAAAGGCATCAATATCCAAGTAATATCGACCTCCGAAATCAAAGTCAGTGTGCTGTTGGCTGCTGAGTATACCGAACTCGCTCTACGGGCGTTGCACACCGCCTATGGGCTCGACGCGACGGAATGAGCGGGCTCGGCGCCACGGCCGGGGAAGTTGTTGGCGCTGAAGAAGCCGGGAGTGGGCCGCGCTCTCTGACCAGCACGTTCCTGGCAGATCTCGACCGGCTCTGGATACGCGGGCGCGCGGTCCTCGGCTGCGAGTTCGCCATAATGGGCGGCGCCATGACCTGGGTTTCGGAGCGAAACTTGGTTTCGGCAATCTCGAATGCGGGCGGGTTTGGCGTAATCGCATCGGGCTCTATGTCGCCGGAGCTGCTTTCCGCCGAAATTGCGGGTGCGAGGGCTCTGACGAGGCGCCCTTTCGGTGTCAATTTGATCACCCTCCATCCGCTCCTCGATGGGTTGATCGAGGTTTGCGCCGAGCATCGCGTCAGTCACGTCGTGTTGGCGGGCGGATTGCCGACTGCCGCAGCGGTGCGCCGCATCAAGGATTATGGGGCGCGGGTTGTTTGCTTTGCTTCGGCTCTCGGCCTGGCGCGCAAATTGGTGCGAATGGGAGCCGACGCGATCGTGATCGAGGGAAGTGAAGCGGGCGGTCACACGGGACCGGTCTCGACTAGTGTATTGGCGCAGGAAATCTTGCCGCATCTGACTGAAGTTCCGATCTTCGTGGCGGGAGGGATCGGACGCGGCGAGGCAATATTGGCTTACCTCGAAATGGGGGCTGCCGGCGTTCAACTCGGAACCCGCTTTGTCTGTGCCACGGAGTCGATCGCCCATCCCCGGTTCAAACACGCGTTTATTCGCGCCGCCGCGCGCGATGCTGTTCTCTCGGCGCAGCTTGATGCGCGGTTTCCGGTGATCCCGGTTCGCGCGCTGGCGAATCCGGCAACAGAACGCTTTCTGGCGCTGCAGCGTCACCTCATCGAGCGGTTTGCACGGGGCGAGTTGTCGCAAAAGGCGGCTCAGCTCGAGATTGAGCACTTCTGGGCGGGTGCGCTGCGTCGGGCGGTGATTGAAGGGGACATCGAATCGGGCTCGCTGATGGCAGGCCAAAGCGTCGGATTTGTCACCCGCGAGCAGACCGCGGCAGAAATATTGGAGGAGCTCGTCAGCCAGGCGATCAGGGTGCTCGTGGTACGAGGCGCCTCAACGGCGCATCTGACGCGTTTCTGGGAATCCTCGTCGTCGGGGCGGGAAGCCTCGGAATGAACGAGGGCCCAGGCGTCGTCAGTGGCACCCGCCGTGTGCTGCGCCGCCTGCGCGATACAATGGCCGGCTACGGCGCCGCGCAGGAGCGCCTGGATCGCATCGTGCGTATCGTTGCTGCCGAGATGACCGCAGAGGTGTGCTCGGTCTACATAACCCGCGCGGGCGAGGTACTCGAACTTTTCGCCACGGAAGGGCTGCGCTCGGAAGCGGTGCATCGCACCCGACTGAGGGTCGGTGAAGGCTTGGTCGGGCTGATCGCGGCTACGGCGCGGCCGCTTGCAATCGCGGACGCGCAGTCGCATCCCGGATTTGCATACCGGCCGGAAACCGGAGAGGAGAGTTATCGCTCGCTGATGGGGGTGCCAATCCTGCGCGGCGGCAGGGTTCTCGGCGTACTCGTCATCCAGAATACCGCCGTACGTCATTACGATGACGACGGAATCGAAGTTTTGCAGACGATTGCCATGATTCTCGCGGAACTGGTCGCCGGCGGCGAGCTGGTTAGTCCCCGCGAAATCGCCGAAAGCCGAGCCTCAAGCATACTG
>DASXMC010000445.1:0-3695 GCA_036495885.1 Allostellaceae bacterium
GCGTGGTAGGAGTTGGTCAGCGCCATCAGGTCCTCAGGCGAGAGCCTGGTTGACATCGCCGTAAAGCCGGACAGGTCGGCAAACATGATCGTGACCTCGCGTCGCTCGCCGCCCAAATGCAATTCGACCTCGCTGTCGACCAGCCGTTCGACGACGCTCGGGGCGAGATAATGGCAGAAGGCCGACCGGATGCGGCGGCTGACGCGATCGACGACCCAATAGCGGAACAGCAGCACCGTCGCGGCGGCGGTCGCCAGAGCAGTCACCGGTTCGACCAGCGGCAGCCATACATCTTTGAGGAATGTCAGCTGCGCCGCGGCCGCCCAGACCGCGATCGGCGCCGCGCCGGCCAGTGCTGCCAAACGGGTCGGCAGGAACTCGGTCATAGCCCCAGCCAGTGCTGCCATCAGTAAGACAGCCGCCATTACGACGATCATCCAGCCGCCGGAAACCGTGCTGATAAAATCGCGGCTGATGATTGTGTCGATAATGTTGGCAACGCGCTCGACCCCGGCCATCGGCGTGCTGCCGAATGGCTGCGGGTAACTGTCGCGGCTGCCCATGAACGAAGCGCCGATCAGGACGATGCGGCCGGCGAGTTTCCCAGGCGCTACTCGCCCGGCCAGCAGATCAGCAAAGGATAAACTCGGGAAAGTACGAGGCGGCCCGCGATAATTGATCAATAGCCGCATCGCCCGATCGGTTGGAACCGTCAGCTTGCCGATACGGACGCTGCCGCCGAGCGCCAGTGCCACGTGCGGCCAGGCCACGCCGAAATACGCCGCGGCAGCGCGCACCGGCATGGAAGCCAGAAAATCAGCCTTGAAAGGCATTGCAACGTAATCGTAGCGCGGCGCACCGTCGCTATCATAGGCCAGCGCCGTATGGCCCAGTCCGGCGGCAGCCGTGGCAAGCAGCGCAATTGGCAGAACCGCCGCTTTGGGACGCAATGGGAAAACCGGGGGCAGCGGGCTCGGGTCGAAGCGCGCATAGGCTGCGTCGGAGAGCCACGACGGCTCCTCGCCAGGCGTTCCGGTGAACGAAAACCCAATCGGCAGCAGGACATTGCCGGAAGAGCGCAGGGCAGCGGCAAAGCGAGCGTCTGGATCACTGTCGGCGAGCCGCTGCAAGCCCGCACGGAGCTGGCCCGCACGGAGCTGGTCTGTGGGGGCTTGGGTGAGCGCCTTGGCAGCGGCGCGCACCTCCTGCCGCATATCGGCCGGCATCGGCTCGTCAGGTTCGGTAAACAAGAGATCGAAGGCGACGACTTTTGCCCCGGCGTCATGGACGAGATCGAGCGCGCGGGCGAAACGGGTGCGCGAAAACGGCCAGCGTCCGAGTTTTTCGAGCGTCTGATCGTCGACCATAACAATCGTCACTTCCGGGCGGGGCGGGCGGGCCCCGCGCAGGCGAAACCGCAGGTCGAGGGACGCCGTCTCGAGCCCGCGGATGATCGGATTATCGGCAAACAAGGTAAGCAACAATACCACGACACCTGCCGCCGTCAGCGCCAGCACCGCCGAGCGTACTCCGCGCCGCGGCCTCACGGCGGCGCGGCGTCCAAACTGGTGCGCCGGATAAAATCCTCGAATTCGGCCCCGGTCCATATCCTCGCCGGCACCGGATCCATGCCGGCTTCGACGCGCGCACCCCAGTGGCCCGGAATAACGATCTCGTGCCCGGTCGCGACGCTTTTTAAACTGACTCGGCCTTCGAGTACGCCAACTTGTGTTGATCCCGGCTGTGCTTCGACAAACCAGTCCGTCGAGCGCACCGCTGCTACACCGGTCGCGGTGTCGACTTCGAAACGCGCCGGGCCCTTGAGCGCGGACACCACTGCTCGCAATAGACCCTCTCCAAGCGACAATATCGCCTCGCGGCTCGCTCCGCCAATGCCGACCCGGTAATCGGTGATCGTCATACGGGTGCCGGAGGCGATCGAGATGATCGAACCGTCGTTCATCCGCAGTCTCAGCTTTGCCTCAGCCGCGACATCTAGGGTCTCCGCGACATAAACCGGGTCGCCCAAATTCAACGGCGTGCTTCTTCCATCGATCTCTCCAAAGGACTGCCCGTAGAGAGCCAGCACCGCACCGGCCTGCGGCCCCGCCGCTGCTGCCCCTCGCACACCCACGAGGGTCAAGACGACGCCGATAGCAGCGATCGCGTGCGGGTTTCGCATGGCTGGGAGCCCCGGCGGCGGTGGCTAATCGCCGGCCAACCGGTGCAACTCGCGCCGGCGGACGAGAGCAACAGCACCAATCGCGCGGGCAACAGACTCCAGCCGCCGCTGCATTGTATCGCCGGCGAAAAGATCCTCGCCCGCCGGGACGTCGAGAACGAGCCTGCCGTCTTCACGGCCGAGCCAAGTTTTCGACAAAAGATCGATGCGCCCGCCAGTCAGAGAATATGCAAGCCGCAACGCCGAACCGAGAGTGCGCACATCGGCGGCTGCTTCCGCATCGAGCAAGGGCAGGGTCGGCTCACGGGTCGGGTCGTTGGCGTCACCGCCATAGCGGGTGTGCAAGACCGAGGCAATAAACACGCGCTCGCTATGCGTTACCGCGGCGAAGGGCAACCGCAAGCTGCGGGTGAACGCCTCCTCAGCGCGATAGTCCGGATGCTCGATCCAGGCGATATCGGCAAGCCAGCAAGCCGCGAGGTGGAGCCGACGCGCCCGCTCAGACAGGTTCGGGAAAAGGCCTGCGGTCCACTCCAACAGGCGATCGCCGTCCGGCGCAAAGCGGCTCTGACGACGAGCAATCGCGGCGCAGGCGGCGATCAGCGGTTCCGCGCTGTTTTCGCGTTGCGGGGTGACAGTCGAAGCATAGCCTTCGCGCAGACCGTAAGCAGAAAAAATGATTTGCTGCGGCGCGATTGCGGTGATCAACCGACGTAGGATCAACGCTGCCAGCGGCACCATCTCGAGCCGCTTGCGCGAAATTGTGGTGATGCGTTCGAGCGATTTGCGCGACAGGCGGCCGATGATGTCGAAGAAGGACTCGGCCTCGCTCCGGCCGATGTTGTAGCGGTGCACGATATGGAGCGGGTAATGCGAATGCTCCATATGCAAACGCGCGATCGCCCGCGCAGCACCACCGACCAGATAAAGGTTCTTGCCGCGTCCGGCGCGCGCGATCGGCGTCGTCGCCAACAGTCGGTCGACCGTTTCCCATACCGTGCGAGGACTGTCGCCAAGCTCGGCGAGCCGCAACGGGCCGAGCGGCAAGGAAACGCCGCGCTCAATGCGCGCGCCATTGCCGGTAACGCCGGGAACAGGCGGCCCGACATCGACAAGTTCAACGCTGCCGCCACCGAGGTCACCGACAATTCCGGAAGCTTCGGGAATGCCGGCCAGCACTCCGGCCGCCGACAGACGCGCCTCCTCGAAGCCATCGATAACCGCGACCGGAACATCACAGGCGCGCGCGACTTGGTCGGCGAACGCTTGGCCGTCCTCGGCATCGCGCACGGCGGCGGTCGCCAACACCGCCAGATGGTCGACGCCGATCGATCGGGCGAGTGCGACAAACCGCGCCAGGTTGACCACCGCCAGCGCCACCCCGTCGCGGTTCAAGCGGCCGGTGGTGGACAGCCCGCGAGCAAGGCCGCACATTACCTTCTCGTTGAGCAATGGGAACAGCGCTGAGCCGTGCCGCTCAAAAACAACGAGCCTTAAGGAATTGGAGCCAAGA
>DASXMC010000446.1:0-6730 GCA_036495885.1 Allostellaceae bacterium
CCGAGTGCGTCGCGCACATGGTATCCGCTGTGCGACCAATGGACGATGTCGGCTGTTTTTCCGGACGGCATAAGCGCATCGCGGCCGAAAAACAAATCGGCATCGGTAGCAACCGGAGCCTGCGCCAATCTCAGTTTTCCATTTTTTGCTGCCGCTTCCATTTTCTTTGCGGTTGTCATCGCGTAGGTTTCGCCCGTTTCTCTGGAAATGCCATCGCGATAATCCGTGCAATAAAATGCTATGCCAGTTGGTAAGAACCTCGCGATTTCTGATATCCACGCCACACTGTAATCACCAGGCCCACAACTTACGTCCAGGATCACTGTTGGAGCGCTTTGCTTTATTGCTACACCTCTCTGCGCAAAAAGGCTGAACGCCTCCCGCAGCAGGATTGCCTGCAAGATTTTTTGACCATTGCCCGAAGGTTTCAAGAATTCGGCCAAGCAGGTATCGTAATCTCGTATTTGAGCGGATAATTCGACGCTATCACCAAGTTGCATCTTGGTCACCCCAGGAATGACTTGCCCACCGCGCGGTGCTGGGCTTCGATCCCGAATTTGGCTGATTGATCCACTCAAGTCTACCGCGTACCAAAAGGTTCGTGTAGCGAGCAGGCTTCAGGTTATTCACTCGGCACGATCGGTGTGCTCTGGGTCGAACTGTAGTTCGACCCAGAGCGAAACGTGCGCCCAACGAATGGCGGCTTCGGGGCATGATGAGCGGTTCCCGCCGCGAAGGCTGAAGGTCGGCAAGGGGTCGACTTGAGCCGATCGATCGTGGTCCTGCGAACGGCGGCAATCGGTGCTAATGCAGCCCACGGCCGCAGGTGATTACGGTGAGGCCGAACCCGGCCGGTGCCTCGCGAGCCCTAATGCCCGGAGTTGAGCCCGTTGCGGACCTCCGTCAAGGTGGCGCTGCCATCGGTGAAACCATAGCTCGGCCGTGTCAGGTGCTGCACGCCACCGTACCGTCGGCTAACAGTCCAGTTCTCGCCAAGCGGGATTTTTCCGGTGTCTGCGGGTTCTCCGCGGGCATCGCCTGGCGGATCGGCTCGGCCGGAAGACCGACTTGGTCAAGTGGGTCTAGGCTGAGTCAATGGGCCCGGCTCGGGGTTTGAGGGCGATTTCGAGGCCGCTTGGCTCGGCGGGACCTCCACAACGAAGCTCAATGCGGCGGCAGGTGTGGCTATGAACCGGAGCCAGAATGGGTTTTGCAAGAAACAGCGCCTATCAAGCGGCGGACCTGAGCCTCCCAGGGCTCGCCATTGGAACTATTTTGGTTTCAAACGGCAGCGCCAGTCTCTCCCAAACTGCCCGCAAAGCATCCGCGAGCGCCGCGATCAGCTGATCGTCGTGAAACGGTGTCGGGGTAATACGCAGCCGCTCGGTGCCCTTCGGCACTGTCGGATAATTGATCGGCTGGATGTAGATGCCGAACTCCTCTAACAGCAGCGTGGACGCCTCTCGGCAGGGCAGCGGATCGCCGATTGGAACGGGAATGATGTGCGATTGCGACGACATCATTGGGATTCCGACATTGCGCAATACGCGCCGCGTCTTGTCGAGCTGCAGTTTGTGTGCGATCCCCTCCGCCATCGATGTCTTCAGATGCCGAATGCTTTCCGTGGCGACGGCAGCCACTGCCGGCGGCATTGCTGTCGTGAAGATGAAGCCTGGCGCAGCGGAGCGGACTGCATCACAGATTACGGCATCAGCCGCGATGTAGCCGCCGACGACACCGAAGCCTTTTGCCAAGGTCCCTTCGATGACGTCGACCCGGTCCACGACGCCGTCGCGTTCGGCGGTGCCGGCGCCGCGGTGGCCGTAGAGACCGACGGCATGAACTTCGTCCAGATAGAGTTTGTTGCCATCGGGATCGCGAACTAGGTGATCAGCGTTTATTGAGACGTCGAACAAGGAGCTTCTGATGTCTTCCAATCGCGGTGTCGTTTATCTCGGGCCCGGCAAGGTCGAGGTTCGCAACATCGACTTTCCCAGCTTCCGCAACCCGACGGGAAAGGAGATCGAGCACGGGGTTATCCTAAAGGTCGTTGCGACAAATATTTGTGGTTCGGACCAGCACATGGTGCGCGGCCGAACCACCGCACCTGCCGGTATGGTGCTGGGTCATGAGATCACCGGCGAAATCATCGAGATCGGCCGCGACGTCGAATACCTCCGCATCGGTGATCTCGTCTCGGTTCCGTTCAATGTAGCTTGCGGCCGGTGCCGCACATGTCGCGAGGGCGATACTGGCGTCTGCTTGAACGTCAACCCCGAGCGCGCCGGTGGTGCTTACGGTTATGTCGATATGGGCGGGTGGATCGGCGGTCAGGCCGAATACGTCATGGTGCCGTACGCCGACTTCAACTGCTTGAAGTTCCCGGATAAGGCTCAGGCTCTCAAAAAGATCCGCGATCTGACCTGCCTGACCGACATTCTGCCGACGGGGTTCCATGGCGCGGTCACGGCCAAGGTCGGCGTTGGCTCGACGGTGTATGTCGCGGGCGCGGGGCCCGTCGGGCTTGCCGCCGCGGCCGCCGCGCGGATTCTCGGTGCGGCTGTCGTGCTGATCGGCGACTTGAACCAGGAGCGTCTCGCCCATGCAAAGAAGGTGGGATTCGAGCCGATCGATCTCTCCACGCATGACCGGCTTGGCGAACTGGTCGCCGACGTGCTGGGTGTCCCGGAGGTGGACAGCGCCATAGACTGCGTCGGGTTCGAGGCGAAGCAGCAGGACAACAGCGGCACCGTCAAGGAAGCCCCGGCGGTGGTTCTCAACGACCTCATGCAAATAACCCGTGCCGCCGGGGCGATCGGCATCCCCGGCCTCTATGTGACAGACGATCCGGGCGCGAAGGACGAAGCGGCGCGGCGGGGAAGGCTCGGTCTGCGCTTCGGCCTCGGCTGGGCTAAATCGCACAGCTTCCACACCGGCCAGACGCCGGTCCTGCGTTACAACCGACAGCTGATGCAGGCGATTCTGCGGGATCGGCTTCCCATCGCCGAGGTCGTCAATGTCAAAGTCATCACTCTCGACGAGGCGCCGGACGGTTACCGGAGCTTCGATGCCGGAGTGCCGAACAAATTCGTCATCGACCCGCACGGGCTGGTACCCAAGGCGGCGTAGCATTGGAGGAAAATGTCATGGTTACTCTCAGTGAAGCTCGGCGGGTAATCGCCGCAGCAGAAAACAAGGCGCGGGAGATCGGGCAACCGATGAACGTTGCCGTGGTCGACGCCGGTGGGAATCTGGTGAGCCACGTTCGAATGGACGGCGCGTGGATCGGCAGTATCGATATCTCGATCAACAAGGCTTTTACGGCGCGTGCATTCGATCTCTCAACGGAGGAACTCGGAAAAAACAGCCAGCCGGGCCAGCAGTTCTTCGGGATACACGCATCAAATCACGGGCGTATTATGATCTTCGCTGGCGGAGTGCCATTGAAGGATGGTGTATCGGTCGTCGGCGCCATTGGGGTCAGCGGCGGGAGCGGGAGTCAGGACCAAGCCGTCGCCAATGCGGGCGCCGCGGCTTTTAAAAACTGAAACATCGTTTCTCAAGGCCGATAGGCACGCGGACGGTGGTTGATTGCCGCCGCCCATCCCCGCGGGAGTCCCAGATTTAGCTCGATTGAGGACGACAATGTATCGACGCGCCCACGCGAGAGTAGCAACCGCCTCCTTGCAGCGTCATATCCGCAGCTGCATCCTCTTTCTGGGCAGTGTTATTACCCTCACTGCGATATCCTCATCCGCCCAGACTCCCGCTGTTCCCAGCCGTTCAACGGATCTCGAAGCTCTGACCCGCGACCCGAGCCAATGGGTCATGCCTGCCCATGACTACGCGAGCACGCGTTTCAGCACGCTCAATCAGATCAACACGCGGAATGCTGCGGAACTTCAGGTGGCCTGGACATTCTCGCTCGGTGCCGACCGCGGCCAGGAAGCGGCTCCCCTGGTCGTCAACAACACGATGTACGTCATAAGCCCCTACGCCGGTCCGCATCCCAACGAGGTGTTCGCCCTCGATGCGACCACCGGTGACCTGAAATGGTCGTACGCGCCGAAGCCCGAGATCGCCGCGCAGGGAGTGGCATGCTGCGACGTGGTCGCGCGCGGCGTCGCCTACGACCAAGGAAAGATTTTTCTCAATACCCTCGATAACTACAGCGTCGCCGTCGACGCCAACACCGGCCAGGAACTCTGGCATACGAAGCTCGGCGACCTCAATCAGGGCCAGACGATCACCATGGCGCCTTTGGTCGTCAAGGGAAAGGTTCTGGTCGGCAACAGCGGTGGCGAGTTGGGTGTGCGCGGTTGGGTGACGGCGCTCGACGAAAACACCGGGCAGATCGTCTGGCGCGCCTATTCGACGGGGCCCGACTCCGATGTTCTGATCGGGCCCGAGTTCAAGCCGTTCTACGACTGGCTGAAGGGCAAGGATCTCGGCGCGAAGACCTGGCCAGCCAATGCCTGGAAGACCGGCGGCGGCACCATGTGGGGCTGGATCTCCTACGATCCCGAGCTCAACCTCGTCTACTACGGAACCGGCAATCCCGGACCCTGGAACTCGAACCAGCGGCCCGGCGACAATCTTTGGACGACCACGATCTTCGCCCGTGACCCCGACACGGGGGCAGCACACTGGGCGATTCCGCTCAATCCCCATGACCTTTTCGATCACGACGAGATCAACGAGAATGTGCTGGTCGACCTCAAGATCGACGGCCGCTTGCGTAAGGTCCTGATCCATCCCGGGCGCAACGGCTACATGTACGTCATCGACCGGACGACCGGCGAAATCCTGTCTGCCGATCCGTTCGACGACCTCACGGCGACGAAGGGGGTCGACCTCAAGACCGGGCGGCCGATCGAGAACGCGGAGAAGGCTCCCGCTCTCGGCAAGACCATCAAGGACGTGTGCCCCGCGGCGCCCGGGGCGAAAGACTGGCAACCCACCGCGTGGTCGCCGCGAACCCATTGGCTCTACGTTCCGCACCAGCATCTCTGCATGAATTACCAGACATCTGACGTTGGCTATATCGCCGGTACGCCGTTCGTCGGTGCGACGGTCGACATGTACTCTGGGCCCGGCGGTTATCGCGGCGAATTCATGGCCTGGGATCCCATCGCGCGCAAAAGAGTCTGGTCTATACGTGAGAACTTCCCAGTATGGACTGGCACGCTCGTCACCGCCGGGGATGTGGCCTTCTATGGTACGCTCGACCGCTGGTTCAAAGCCGTCGACGCAAGGAACGGCGCTCTCCTGTGGCAATTCCACGCTGGCTCGGGCTTCGTCGGGCAGCCCACCACCTACAGGGGCGCAGACGGGGCGCAGTATGTTGCCATACTGGCCGGCGCCGGCGGATGGCCCGCGGCGGTGGCTGCGGCCAAGATTGATCCGCGCGTCCGCAACGCGGGGCTCGGCTTCGTCGGCGCGACGCAGGACCTCCCCAAATATACGAGAGGCGGTGGCGAGCTGCTCGTCTTCAGGCTCGCCAAGGGACAGAGTACGCCGGGTGGCAATCCCGCGCACGCCAACGGCGCGCAGCTAGCGAGGCCCGATGCTCGCGATCGGTAGCGGCGATCGGAACGGGCGCTCGCGCCGCCTCGCGTTGGCGGTCTTTGCGCTCGCGATCGGCTTGGCCGCGCCTTGTCTCCTCCTCGCGGCGGAGAGCGATCATCTCCGGGTGTGCGCAGATCCAAACAACTTGCCTTTCTCGAACGCGGCGGGTGCCGGATTCGAGAACAAGCTGGCCGAGCTCGTGGCAGGGGAGTTGGGCGAGCCTGTGACTTACACCTGGTGGGCACAGCGGCGCGGGTTCATTCGCAATACGCTCAATGCCGGATTGTGCGATGTCGTGATGGGCGTGCCGGTCGACTATGGCCTCGTCGAGACCACGCGACCGTATTACCGCTCGAGTTATGTTTTCGTCTCGCGCGCTGACCGCCGTCTTCACATCCGGTCGATCAAGGACCCGCGGCTGAAGACGCTCACGATCGGCGTCCACCTCATCGGCAGCGACGGCACGAACACGCCGCCGAGCGAGGCGCTCGGACTGCAGAACATCGTCGACAATGTGGTCGGCTACATGATTTACGGCGACTATCGCGAGCCCGACCCGCCTGCGCGGCTGATCGAAGCCGTCGAGAAGGGCGACATCGACATCGCGGCGGCGTGGGGACCTCTGGCCGGCTATGCGGCGAGACGGTCAGGAGTGCCGCTGGAAATCGTTCCGATAACCGACGCGGAGGGGTTCGCCCCTCTTAGGTTCCAGTTCGATATCGCAATCGGCGTGCGCAAAGGCGACGACGCGCTGAAGGCGCGCCTTGATGACGTCATCGCGCGAAAGCAAGCCGAAATCGGCGCGCTCCTGCAAAGCTATGGCGTTCCCCTGATCCCGGCGGGCGCGCGTGCTGCCGAAACACACCCTTAGATCGGAGGTGCTCATGGCGCGCCGCTGGCCCCGCCATCTCGCTACCGCTGCCGTCGTGCTGACCCTGGGAGCGCTCGCCGGGTCCGGGGCGGGGGCTGCGCAGCAGGCTCCGGCACCCCCCAGCCCCAAAGCGATGTTGGGAGTGCCTGTAAGCCCGCTCGCTCCCGGAGACGTACCGTTCCCGCAACCGATCAAGAACCCCAACGCCGGCGACCCTGCCGCGGTCAAGCGCGGCATGTTGGCCTTCCAGACCATGAACTGCATCGGGTGCCACGCGCCCGATGGTGGTGG
>DASXMC010000447.1:0-4478 GCA_036495885.1 Allostellaceae bacterium
TGGAGCGCCGAGCGACCGGCCACGGAACGCCGTGGCGGCTTCCGCCCGCTCAGGGCTGCGCCCGATACCGCTCACAAGGCCGCCTGAGTTCGTGGTTTGTCCGCTTATGCGTGAAATCCGGGCGTTTCGTTACTTCCGGCCTGACAGCTCGGTGACGAGCACGGCACCGATCTCACGCCGCTGCGCCAACGCGAGGACGTTCCGACGCTCGGTGCGGTCCAGCCTTACGCCCGAGGCGGTCTCCTTGAAGATCCCGGCAACCTCATAGCCGGCCCGTGCCGCAAATGCGATGAGATCGCGTTCCTGACGCTCGCAGGACTGATCCGCCGTAGAGACCCGGCAATAGATCGCGACACGCTGTCCCAATTGAACTCCTCCTGCCTAGCAGGTCGCAAGCCCCTGTTCCTGCTTGGGTCGCTGTTGGAGCAATCGTTCTCTACCTCAATTGGGACAACCCGTCATGCCGAACACGACGCCCCATTCACCAACGGCGGCAACTCAAGTCGCAAGAACTAGGGGACAAAACCCGTCGGCGGCCGCCACTGCATCGGTGAGTCGCATCAATTAGGGAACGCGACATCCTGCTCCAGCAGCTTCAGACGACGCACCTGGTCGAGCTTCAACCCGTCATACTCCGACCGCCAGCGATAGTAGGTCGCCTCCGTCACCCCGATGATCGCACCGCATCCGCCACGGGCTTGCCTTGCCCCGTCAGCACTTCAACCTGCCGCAACTTCGCGACAATTTCCTCCGGCCTGTGATGCTTGCGAGCCATCCCGCTCCCCTCTGCAATGCCGCCGAACTCTCATCATCGGCGGCTCACTTCTAGGGGGCAGGTCAGTCAAGACGGGGAAGGCCGCCCCAAGAGAATCTTGGGGCGGCGGGCAAGACTTCCATGCAATCGGTGGTACGCGTCGGGCAATTAGCGCCACACGTGACCGACTTGCTCACCTAGCCGCAGCTCGAAGTCGTCCTCTTGCTGCAGTCCTTTTTCCAGAAGCTTGCCAATCATAACTTTTGTTTCTGGCCAGCTAGTAGTACCCATAAACGCTTGATTGGAGCCCCAGCGTTCGGCTTCGGACGGAATACCAGCCCGCGCGTTCACGAGCTTCTTGGCCAGCTCCAGCGGTCGCTTTTCGAAGCTGGCTACCCGACGCGCGAAATTGTCGACGAACGCGTCGAGCTCGGCGTCAGGGATTGAGCGGTTTACCCAGCCATATTTCTCGGCGGTATCCGCGTCGAAGTCATCAGCGCCGCAAATGATCTCGATCGCTCGCGAACGGCCTGCCAATGCGGAGAGCCACTCGGTGGCGCCACCGCCTGGGACGACAGCGGCGCCGACTTCGATCTGGGCCAGGATGGCCTTCTCCTTGGACGCGAAGCGAATGTCACACGCCAGGGCGAGCTCAGAACCGTGACCGCGGGCGCGGCCGCGGAGCTTCGCGACGCTGACGACGCGAGACTGCGCGAGGCGAGTGACGAACTTCGGCCATGCGCCGAACTCAGCGGCGCCTGGCTGGTCAGGAATCACCTCGCCCCGCACGATGTCGTAGTGAGCGATGAAATAGTCCGGGTTGGCACTCTCGAAGACGACGACCTTGATGTCCTTGTCGCTATCGAGCGTGTCCATCAGCACGTTGAGCTCTGCGAACATCTCCGGGTCGTAGAGATTGATCGGCGGGTTTTCGATCACTACGCGCCAATACGCGGGAGTGACCTTGGCGACGGTGAGGCGGTTGTGGTTAGCCATCTGTTCTTCCTTCAAGGGCAAGGTTTCTCATTGCAACCAGTGAGTTTAGTGACAAAACCATGGTATGCGACGGTGCCGCGCGTTACGCGACGGCGTAGCGAGGGGCCGGCTTGCCGGTCTGGGAAGCGGCGAACAGCTCGGACCGTGCCGTGTCGAACTTCTCCCAGAGCTTCTCGTCGGCAACCGACGGCCAGGTAACGGGTTCGCCCTTGTCGAGACCAGCGAGGGCGGCGTCGACGAGGTTCTCCGTGGTCATCACGGTGCTCGCATCCAGCGCCGAGAGCGGCACGCCCGAGGCGTCCCACATCTCCGTCGCGGTCGCGGCGGGCAGAACGACCTGCACCTTCACGGCAGTTTCGGCCAACTCGGCCTGGAGACCCCGGCTGAAGTTCAGGACGAAGGCCTTGCTGCCACTGTAGACCGAGCTGATCGGCAGCGCGTGGATGCCCATCACGGACGCGATGTTGATGATGACGCCCTTGTTGCGCGCCACGAAGCCCGGCAGCACGGCGTGCGTCAAGCGGGTCAGGGCGGTGATGTTGAGCGCGATCTGCGTCAGCGAGTCCCGGAGCGGGGCCTTCGCGACTGGGGCGAGCCGACCCAAGCCGGCATTGTTTACGAGCACTCGGATGTCGGGGTTCGAGGACAGGATGCCTTCGACGCAGGCGAGGTCCGCTTCCTTCTCCAGGTCGGCCGTAATCACTTCAACCTGCCGGCCGTGGGCCTTCGTGACTTTATCGGCGACCGCCTGCAGGCGGTCGGTGCGCCGCGCAACGAGAATGAGGTCGTAGCCGCGCGAAGCGAAGCGATCAGCGTACACGGCGCCGATGCCGGACGAGGCACCGGTGACAACCGCGATTTTCTTGCGATTTGAGTCAGACATAAGCGATCTCCATGATACTTGAGCACCCAAGTTTTGCCCTCAAGGATGTAGCAGCGTTGTGTGCCCTTTTCAATGCTACGGTGCTCAACTATCTGATGCTGATGGGAAGAAGGAACGAATCAGGCCCTGGGCATGACGAACCGGCCGTCGAGGCTATCGACGTGCTGGGCGAACTCGCCTGCACGAACACCGCTCTGCGGCACGCGGCGCGCCAACTCGGCCATTTGTACGACGAGGCGGTTGCTCCGACGAACCTCAAGGCCACCCAACTCGCGTTGCTTTCCCAGATCGACAGCCTTGGCGGCGATGATGGCCCAACGCTCCAGGCATTGGCCGAGCGGCTTGCCATCCGCATCTCGGCGCTGACGCACGCCCTTCGCCCCCTGGTGCGGGACGGCCTCGTCGACTTGCGGCCGGATGCGCACGACAAACGCACGAAACACGCCGCTCTGACGAGGTTGGGGAGGAACCGGCTCGACGACGGGATAATGCTGTGGGCAACGGCCAATCGCCGAGTGGAGGCCGTACTAGGATCCACATCGGCCCGGATGCTGCGCGCCTTGGCTGACCAGGTCTCGTCCAAGGAATTCTTAGACGCCTACAAGTCCGGGCGGGCTATCACGCCCGAACCCGAGGCATCCAGACGATCCTAGCCCAGAGAGGCGAACCGATGTGGTGCGGGTGGCCGATGGCACCGCCTGTGGGCTGCATCGCATCGAGCGTCTGATGCGCCAGCAGGCTCTACGCGCACGGCCGCGCCACCGCGGGCTGTCGGCCGACACCGGCGTGCGCGCGTCGCAGGTCGTGGCGGGGAACATTCTGGACCGGCAGTTCGTGGCGCAGGCGCCGAACCAGAAATGGGTGGCCGATTTCACCTATATCTGGACGGCGGAAGGCTGGCTTTACGCGGCGGCGGTGATCGATCTGTTCTCGCGTCGTGTTGTCGGCTGGTCGATGGGTGCGACAATGACCGCCCAGCTTGTCACCGACGCGCTGATGATGGCGATCTGGCGGCGCGGCAAGCCGGATGCGCTGCTGCATCATTCGGATCAGGGCAGCCAAGGTGGACTCAAGTAGTCGTCGCAACACTGTGGTGGAGGGCTGTTGCGATGGCAGGTCGGCCTCTCCGCCTGATACAACCCCGAGAGGAAGATGCACGAGCGGCCGTCCACATCATCCGCTACGACGTCCCCGGCACCCAGCTCTAGCTCCATCGCCGTGGCCACCAACTCTGCCGGGATCGCGAGCAGCCTGACCGTGAGAGCGACGGGATCTTCCTTGGGCCGCCCACAGTGGCCCTCGTCCGGGCCTCGCGAAGGGCGAAGCTGATCCCTGCCCTAACCCGGATCATCGCGGTCGGCTCGATCCCCACCCGCTGCGCGATCACGTCGGCCGTGCGGAGACCGATGCCGCGAACGCGGCGAACCGGGTCCAGTCGGACGCGTAGAGCCGCAGCGTCTCGGCCGCTAATTTTTTCCTATGCACGCCGACCGTGCCGGCGCGGCCCGGCGGGCGCTGGGCGGGCGAGCCCGCCTGCAGCTTCCCCGCTCCCGAGAGGCCGGTTTTGCGGTTTCATTTCGGTCATAACTTACGGAACGCGCAAGCCCTTGAATTGTCAAGGGTGCACGAAGTGCCCGAAAGTCTTGAGGGCGGCGGTGATGTCTAAAGTCGGTGCCGGCGCTTCGCGCCTTGCCTGTCATTTTCAACATTAAGTGGCGCGGGATTTTGTATCTGGCGTGTGGCTGAAGATGACCACGACGTTGTAAGACTTCGGCGTAGGGGGTCCGGGAAAGCGAGGTCTGATGACGGTTGAGCAACTACGGGCGCCGGACCCTAGCCCTGATG
>DASXMC010000448.1:0-3082 GCA_036495885.1 Allostellaceae bacterium
GCTGCGCCGGGGTAGAGGGTCAGCGTCAGATCGCTGCCCTCGACATAGGCGTCCCGCGCGGCGGCGGCCGTAGTCGCTAAGGCAAGGCCGTATCGATCTATCAGCATCAGTTACTCACCTTTCTTCGGCGACCACCCATAATGCCTTGGCGCAGGCGCCGCCCATCAGCGACATGAACGCTGTTTCGGCTGCCGAGGCTGAGCGGCAATCGTGGGTTGGTAACGGGACCTTCGCCGGGCGGTTGGCGACGACGAGAAGGCGCCGTGCGCAGTTGTTCGTGACGCACGGCCTAGTGATGCACTGGCCCTCCGTCCTCGCCAGCGCGAACCCGCTGCGCAAAGGCCAACGCTTCGTGCGACCATCTCGCAAAGAGGCTGGCCGCAACCTCTACGGCCGCTGCAATGGCGTGTTCTAGGTTTCCAGGACCAAGCCGTGCGCGCAGTTCGAATCGCTCATAGTCGAAACGGAACACGGCCACCGGCTCAGCTCCGAATTGGACGGATACGAGTTCAAAGGTCATTTCGTCGGGCATGAGTCGCTCGCGAACATGGCGGGTGAATATTGTACCGTGATCACCACGGATGACGCTCGGCGCGATCGCGATTGGCACATGAACCGGCTCGGCAATCGACGGTACGCCCGCGCTCGCGCACCAGGTCAGGAATTCCTCGTTCGCTCGGTAATTAGGCCCGCCGCATGTGCGGGATCTTTACCCCCCGGAGTGCGGTTCGTATCGACCTCCAATAAAAGGCCGGCTGACGCCGTGGCGCGGCAATTCTCACACCCCCGCCCCGCCCGGGTTGAGGTCGGCGCCGATATTGGCATCGATCAGATATGGCTTGCCGCTCGCGATAGCGGTCTTAATCGCGTCGCCGAGATCGCCGGCGCGGTCGATGCGCACGCCGTCGATACCGCAGGACCGCACCAGTGCCGCGAAATCGGGGTTGTACGGCTCGCCCGTTTCCGGGTGGCGGAAATCGGTCGCGAGTTCGCGGCCGCCGAGATAGCCGCGGATCGATGCGTAGGAATAATTGTTCCAGACCACCCAGACGACCGGGATGGCGTATTCGACGGCCGTGCCCAGAACGTGGGCGTGCATGAAAAAAGCTCCGTCGCCGGACACCGAGACGCACGGCCGGTCGGGCGCGGCGAGCTTCGCACCGAGCACGCCGGCGACGCCGAACCCCATCGGGCCGAAGCCCATGCAGCCGATCAGCGAATCAGGCCGCCGTGGCTTGCAGAACTGCAAGAGCCAATTGTGGTGAACACCGATGTCGCTGACGAGGATCGCGTCATCGGGCAAAGCGAGTTCGATTTCGTGCGCGGCGCGCTGCGGATTTATCGGCGTAGACGCGTCGACATACCCCGGCGCGACCGCTTCCTCCCACTCGCATCGCCAGCCGCTGATCCGGGCGAGCCATGCCTGCCGCGCCGGCGTCGTCCGCGGCGTCTTGCGCGCCTCGATCTCGGCGAGCAGCTGGCGCAGAAAAGTCCTTACATCGGCCATCAGCCCCAGCGCTACCGAGTAGTTGCGGCCGATCTCGTCGAGGTCGATATCGACGTGGATCAGTTTGGCCGGCGGGATCGTGAACGAATAGCCCTGGATCCACGAGGACGAGGTGCGGTCATCGAAGCGCACGCCGAGCGCCACCAGCACATCGGCCTGCCGCATCGCCGCATTAGCTTGATAGAGCCCGCCGCGCGACACGAGGCCGAGCGACAGCGGATGATGGCAATCGATCGCGCCAAGCCCGCTTGCCGAGGCGCCGACCGGGATCTGCAGCCGCTCGGCAAGCTGCAACAGCTCCGTCGCCGCGCCGCCGTAGCGGACGCCCTGCCCGACGATGATCGCGGGCCGCTCGGCGGCGATCAGCAGGTCGGCGGCGGCCTCGACGCCTTCCGGATCGGCGCCGCAGCGACATGAGATTTGCGCGCTCCATTCACGCGGATCAGGCGTCTCGCCGGCATCTTCCTTGAAGATGTCGAACGGCACGTCGAGCACAACTGGACCGGGGCGGCCGGTGACCATCGTCTTCCACGCCTGGCGCACCATCAGGGGCACCTGTTCGCCGCGCGTCGGCTGGAACACGCGTTTGCACACCGCCCGTACGGTCGAGGGGTAATCGGCCTGGTGCTGGCGGTAAAGCTCCTGGAACGCGCCGCGGCCGAATTGGGTCGTCGGGATGTTGCCGGTAACCGCGAGGAACGGCACCGAGTCGAGGTACGCGTTGGCGAGAGCGATCGGCAGGTTCGCCGATCCTGGGCCGCACGAGGTGAAGGTCGCGGTGGGCTGGCCGCTGACGCGGTAATAAACGTCTGCCATGAAACCGGACGCGGTCTCGTGGCGGGCAGAGATTGTCTTGATCTCCTCCGCCCGCTCATAGAGCGCGTCGATCAGTCCGATGTTGCCGTGGGCCGCAAAGGCCGAACGCATACGGCACCTTCTCGCGGATTAAATAGTCGATTATTACCTGCGCGCCGTTCAGCACCTGGTTGGTTCGCGCCATTGCGTGTCCTCGTCAAAATCGGCCCGCGTATGCCGTAGCGGCTGGGCGGCAGCGGAATGAAGCACCCGATGACGGATTGCAAGCGGTGAAGCCTCCTTGCCCTGCAAACGGCAGCTTTGGGGCATGAAGATCCATCCGAGCCGCCAACGCTGAGCGGCCGCTCCCGGTTCGGTTAAGCGACTTACGCCGAACCGTCCGGCAACGACGAGGTTGTGCCGTTTCCGGTCGTTCGCATCTACGAGGAGGATTTCGTCGGATTCTCGTACGTATTTCGCCCGGGGCGCAGCCAACAGGAGGCGCCACTGGATGCGCTGATTGTCGGGATTACGAGCAGGAGATGAACTTCGTTCCTAGCCTCGCGTGGCCCCTTGGAACTTGGCAGCGAGCATCGCAGACGCGGGCGCGTCCGGCAAGACCGGCCGCTCCTCCGCAGCGGCCGCCGGCGGCGGCTGCGTACACCACACGGCGAAAACTGCAGCAGCCAGCCCGAGCGCCACAAAGCCGCCGTACAGCGCGATCATGCCGAACGCGTTCCGGTACGGCAGCAAAGCGACGACGAAGCTGCCGAGAGCGGC
>DASXMC010000449.1:0-3516 GCA_036495885.1 Allostellaceae bacterium
GCGGTGTGTGTCGCCGGATCCCACTTGACTTCGATCATGTCGATCTCGGTGTCGCTCGCTTTGCGGGCGCCGAAGAATCCGCCATCGGGAAACCCTAGCGAGATCCAGGAGAGGCTCGGCTGCGAGCGCAGCAACGCCAAGAACAAGAATTCGCGCTTCCCCTCGTCGCCGGTCTTTATCGTGCCCTGAAAGAAGATCGATCTGACCGCCTCCTGCATCGCGGAGGCGTAATCGAGCACACCATGAAGCTCATGATGGATCGAAGCGACGATCTGTTGATTGAGCTGCCCGACGACATCGGCGACGTTATGCCGTGCCGCATAAGACCAGAACAGATGAATCAGCAACGCCGTCAACGTCACCGTCCCCAGTACCAGAGCCGTCAGCGCGCCTCGCAAGCCTAGCTTATGCCGCAGTTTTGCTCGCGAGTTTGACCGAGCATCGGCTCGTGAGACCCCGCTTCGGATCGGCGGGGCCTGACCTGTTACATGATTAACAATTCTGGACACTGAGCGGCGCGAGCGGTTTTGGCATCATCGGGACTACGATACGCGGAATAGCGCCGGTGATCGATTTCTCTTGCGACAAATTCCGTCACCGCCGACGATGTCTGCCCAGCGATCCGGCGTGCTTGGAGGTAGAGCTTTGCTGAGGGCGTGCAACCGATCTGTCCTTTGGCCGGGCGGAACGCCATTGTTCAGTATCTGCCTGGCATAAAACCGACCGCCGGCTTGCAGGCACGGCAGGGTGCAAAGCCAGAGGGGCGTAGCACTCTAGGAAAACAGGAAAACGGCAGCAGCGATCGCACAAATCCAGTGATTGTGCGGGCCGCATTCGGCTGCGGCCGTAATCGACGTGCTGTCAATGATCAGGCTGCTGTGTTCGTATATCTGCTTGCGCTCGTTCCACGCGGCTTCGGGATCAAAATCCAGGCCGAGAGTCGAGGCCAGCATGGTCGCGGCGAGATCCTCAGCCTGTTCACCGCTCGCCTCCGCAGTCATGCCGTATCCGTGCAGCTCCGATATATATCCATACATGTCCGGGTCCGCCGGTCTGGCCAAACCGAGGCTGGCGTAGACATGGCGGCCGAATTCATTGGTCTCTGATCGGGCCAACACGCAGAAAGTAATGTCGCCAGGCTTGAGCAATTCGATCCCGACTTCGCGGGCAATAACCTCGCAGCGCGGCGGGAGAATGGACGACACATAAACCAGGTTCTGCTGCTCGATATCCGCGTCGCGTAAGGCAAACTCGAATGCGGTGAGGGCATGGCGATGGATACCTACCCCCTTGGTCAGGAACATGCGCGTTGGACTGGGGAACATATACCCTCCTTCATTTTTAAAGCGGAAATACTGTCTTAAGACTGAAGCTAATCATGAACGGTACAGCATCATGCGGTGGCATTCTTGAACTCGGCGCCAAACATTGTACGTCCGCCGCCGATTCCAAGCCACATAGTCGGTGCTTCCCCGATGGTATAATGGCCCATAATGTCGCCATTTTTCATGCCGGGAATAAAGTTGTCGGACAGGTGCAGGTCCGAGCCGCAGATAGCACAGCCCGTGATTTTTGATGATCGCGTCGGGAACGGTGTCGCATCGGATGTCTGTGGTCCCATGCCAGACGAGTGCCCTCATCCCGGCTTCTCCATATCGCGTTGTGTTTGCGCCCGCGCTTCGGCGACGACAGCGGCGATCCGCGAATGCCGCAGACCGGGATCGAGCGCGCCTCCCTAGCAACGGATGTGAAGAAAGGCGGTTCCGGGCACAGGCGGAAAACGGCACTGCTCCGGGAGGTGTTCGCCTCCGTGTCGGACAAGGCCTCGGGGTTCGCCTTCTGAAGAAAAATTGCAGCGATCGGGGGCAAGCGTGAACCGACGCGATTTGTTTAAGCTGACCGCGGCCCCGGTGCTGCTGTCACTGGCCCGCGGCGCCCGGGCGGCGAGCGCCGATGGCGGACCCAAACGGCTGATCGTCATTCTGTTGCGCGGCGCCGTCGACGGCCTCAACGTCGTCATTCCCCACGGCGACAAAGCCTATGCGGACGCGCGCCCGACGATCGCGATCGCCAAACCGGGGGCAGAAGGCGGCGCGTTGCCGCTCGACGGCTATTTCGGACTGAACCCGGCCCTCGCCGGCCTGTTGCCGCTGTGGCATGACAAGCGCCTCGCCTTTGTCCATGCCGCCGGGTCGCCCGACCCGACCCGCTCGCATTTCGACGCGCAGCTCTTTATCGAGAACGGCACGCCCGGGAGCAAGACAACGGCGGACGGCTGGATGAACCGCTTGCTCGCCGAACTGCCAGGACCGCATGGTCCGACCGACGCAGTCAGCATAGGGGAAACCTTGCCGCATATCCTGCGGGGCGCGCTGGCGGTGGCCAATCTGCCGCTTGGCCCGCGGGCGGCAAGCCCGACGTCACTCGACCATCCGGAATTGAGCCGGGTGTTCGACCGCCTTTATTCCGGGAGCGATGCGATGGCACAGGCCTATCGCGAGGGCCGCGCCGCGCGCGCCGAGTTGATCGGCAGTCTCGCCGACGAGATGCGACGCGCCGACAACGGCGCCCCGCCGCCGAACAGCTTTCCCGCCGAGGCGGCGCAGCTCGCTCATCTGCTCGGCCGCGATCCCCGCATCCGGCTCGCCTTTGCCAGCCTCGGCGGCTGGGATACCCATGTCAACCAGGGCAACCACAAGGGCCAGCTCGCCAACCATTTGCGGCCGCTGGGGGACGGCCTCGCCGCTCTGGCCAGTGGGCTGGGCCGGGACTGGCCGGACACCGTCGTCGTCGTCCTCTCCGAATTCGGCCGCACCGTGCACGAGAACGGCGACGGCGGGACAGACCATGGCCACGGCAATGTGATCTGGATCATGGGCGGAAATATCCGCGGCGGCCGGATCTACGGCGACTGGCCGGGACTGGCGCCGGTCCAGCTATACCAGCGCCGCGATCTCGCGGTCACCACCGATTACCGCTTGGCGCTTGGCGCCATCCTCGAGCGCCATCTTCGGCTGGAGGACCACCAGCTCGCCCGGATTTTCCCCGGCCTCCCGCCGGCGCGCCCGGAACTCGCGCGCCTGCTGGCGGCCTAAGGCAAAACCGGGCAGGTGCCCGGTTGCCCGGTCGTGAAAGACTCTTTCGTTTCCAGCCGTATTCCCGTTACCGGTTTTAGCGTAAGCCGGCGCGCTTAACCCGGCTGCAGAACGTGGATGACGCGGCTGGCGATCATGTCGCGGGTCTTGGCGGCGTAAGCCGCCATGTGTGGCGACGCGGCATGCGCCTTTAGCGCATCGAGGCTTTCCCATTTCTCGATCACGACAAAAGCGTCGGACCCGAATTTGGTCTGGATGCCGCCTGCGCCCTCGGCATCGACGGCCGGGCCATATTCGATGCAGCCGGTCTCGGCGTGAACCGCCGGCATGTTGGCGTGAAAGGCTTCGAGGATTTGCCCGCGCAGGCCGGGTTTGGCGGTGATGATGGCGACGACGTGGATCATGCGGATTGTCCTTTCAG
>DASXMC010000450.1:0-4088 GCA_036495885.1 Allostellaceae bacterium
GGCCGGTGCCGCGGCGCAGGCCAAGAACGCCAAGACACTCCACGCCAGCCCGATCCGGAACACTCGTGCATGCCCAAAGATGTCGCCGATCCGGCCAAACGCCAGCAGCAGGCTGGCATAGGTCAGGACATAGCAGATGACGACCCATTGGATTGCCTGGATCGGCAAACCGAAGCTGTGGGTGATTTCGGGAAAAGCGATATTGACGGCGGTGTCGAGCGGCACCACCGAGGCGCCGAGCCCGATCAAGATCAGCTGCACCCATTGCCGCGGCGTCATCTGCGGCGCTATCCCTGCGCGGGAAGGCGACCGCCGCCCTGCGCCGGCGTCAATCCGCGTCGAGCGGCGGGTGCAACAAATACTACGCGGCCGCGTAGAAAGACTGCCTGTGCTTCTGCCCCCGCCACGGTCTCGAAAGGCGGCCGGCCAGAAAGGCGCGCCAGCTCCAGCACGCGTGCTTCATCGAGCACCATCGGGAAGCCCCCGCGACAAAATTGCACCGCACGTTCCTAGAGAACACCGGAACGCCGGTACCAGAGACTTGTCTTAGCGACTAAAAACTCGAACGAATACAGAAAAGCCCCGGTCGGGGGGGACCGGGGCTTCTGTACCTGTCGGGTTTGCCCGACCGACAGGCAACAACGCATCGTTGGGGGGACAAAACGATGCCGAATGGATATTGCGGTGATTCGGGTCCGGTTGCAAATCCTATTTAGAAACTTAACTACGAATTGCATAGTCCGGGCGCGCTGATCGATTTGCGATCGGCTTTCTGCTCTCCCTACGGCGGCCGAACCGCCGCCGCCTTGATCTCCGCGCCCGATCCATTTGCGCGACGACTCGCCCCGATCCGGCGCCAAAACCGGCTCGGCCATGGGAAGCGGTGCATCTCTCGGCGGTGACGTCGGCCAAGAGATCCAGAACGCAAATACCCTGCCCACCGCACTGAAACCCCGTACAGCTAACGCCACAATTGCCGGGTGGCGAGAGCGGCACCCTGCGCCACGGCTTCGAGCTTGGCCCAGGCGATCTGCGGGTGGACGCGACCGCCGAGCCCGCAATCGGTCGACGCGATGACCCGCTCGCGCCCGACCAGATCGGCAAAGCGCAGAATGCGGTCGGCGACAACTTCAGGATGCTCGACGACATTGGTGGCATGACTGACCACGCCCGGCAGGATCAGCTTGTCCTCGGGGAGTTTGACCTCTTTCCAGACCTTCCATTCGTGCTCGTGGCGGACATTGCCGGCTTCGAAGGAATAGGCCTGGACGTTGACCTTCAGCATCACCTCGACGATGTCGCGCATCGGAATATCGGTCAGGTGCGGGCCATGCCAGCTGCCCCAGCACAAATGAAACCGGATCCGGTCTTGCGGCAGACCGCGCAATGCATGATTGAGCGCCTCGATCCGGACCATCGTGAATTTCCGGTAGTCTTCCACCGTCGGCTCGGGGTCGATCATGTCCCAGCCGGTTGCGGTCGCCGGGTCGTCGAGCTGCAGAATGAGCCCGGCCTCGACGATTGCCTTGTATTCCTCACGCATCGCCTCGGCCCAGGCGTAAAGGAACTCCTCGTCGGTGTTGTAATACTCGTTTGGGATGCGATAGGCGCTGCCGGGCGCTACCGAAGTCATAAAGCCTTCCTCGACCCCGGCGTCGGCCAACGCCGCCTTGAAGTTCGCGATATCGGCGTTGATCGCATCGTGGCCGGTATAGCTCAGCGGGCCGACGCAGACCGGGCCGGTCGAGGGACGCGGCCCCATGAAAACGCCCGATTCGCGGTCGGCATAGGCTTCGGCGAACCGCACCCGGTCGCGCCGGCGGGCGGCGTTCAGCAGCACGATCTCGCCGGGGCGCGCCGGGCGCGGGGTCGTATGGTCCAGGCTCGGACCGTCGAGCTTGAGGCCGCCCAGTCGCAGAAAAACGTAATTCCACCAAGCGCCGTAATTGACCCGGTGGCCGACCGATTTGCCGAATTCGCCGTCGCCCGGCCCATCGATGCCGAGCTCTTTTTGATGGCGCACGACATCGTGCACCGCCTTTCGCAACGTCGACCGGAACGCCGCTTCATCGCTCCCTTCGCCCTCTTCGCGAGCACGGTTCGCGGCGATCAAATCGTCCGGGCGCGGCAGGCTGCCAACATGGCTCGTCAGGATATGGTCGGTGCTGGTCTTCATCGCCTCATCCCCACAATTGCCGGGTGGCGAGTGCAGCACCGTGCGCCAGGGCGTCGAGCTTGGCCCAGGCGATCTGCGGGTGGACGCGGCCGCCGAGCCCGCAATCGGTCGACGCGATGACCCGCTCGCGCCCGACCAGATTGGCAAAGCGCAGGATGCGGTCGGCGACGAGCTCCGGATGCTCGACGACATTGGTGGCATGGCTGACCACGCCCGGCAGGATCAATTTGTCGTCGGGCAGTTTGACCTCCTGCCACACCTTCCATTCGTGCTCGTGGCGGACATTGCCGGCTTCGAACGAATACGCCTCGGCATTGACCTTCAGCATCACCTCGACGATGTCGCGCATCGGGATGTCGGTCACATGCGGCCCGTGCCAGCTGCCCCAGCACAAATGAAACCGGATGCGGTCTTGCGGCAGGCCGAGGATCGCGTGGTTCAACGCCTCAACCCAGATTGTCGCGAGTTTCCGGTAGTCCGCGACTGTCGGCTCGGGATTGACCTGATCCCAGCCCTCGGCAATGCACGGGTCGTCGAACTGCAAGACAAGCCCGGCGTCGACGATCGCCTTATACTCCTCTCGCATCGCCTCGGCGCAGGCGTAGAGAAATTCCTCGTCTGTCTCGTAATGCTTGTTGGCGATGCGCGCGCAGCTGGCAGGCGCCACCGCGGTCATGAAGCCTTCTTCGACCCCGGCCGCCGCGAGTGCGGCTTTGAAGCGGGCAATATCGGCCCCGATCATGTCTTGCCCGCTGTAGCGGAGCGGCCCGGTGCACACCGGGCCCGGTGGGCGCGGCCCGGTGGTGATGCCGGATTCGGGGTCGTTGTAGGCCGCCGCGAACAACGCCCGGTCGCGGCGGTCGCCGAAGCTGGTCAGAACGATTTCGCCCGGGACGGAGCGGCGCGCCTCCATCTCGTAAAGGGTCTGCTCGCCCGGCTCGATGCCGGAGAGGCGCTGCCATGAATAGCGCCACCATGAACCGTAATTGACGCGCTGGCCCATCGGCTTGCCGAACTCGCCGTCGCCGGGAACGTCGATGCCGAGCTCTTTCTGATGGCGCACGACATCGACAACCGCGTTGCGCAGCGTACCTGCAAGCGCATTCGCGTCATTTGCCGCCCAAGCCTCGATCAGCGCGTCCGGACGCGGCAAGCTGCCGGCGTGGCTGGTCAGAATATGGTTGGAGCTGTTTCGCATGGTTCCCCCCTGATTCTAGCCCGGCAGGCCGAACTGCTCTTTACAGTGCGAGTGTAGCACTTGATGGCTGATTTTTGTCAGTGCGAGAGTCAGAGCGTAATTTTCGCCGCAGACGTCAACCGGCCGAGGGCGGCGCGACGGCGGTGGTTTTGTTCGCAGCCGCCCGTTACTATCTCAGACTGTACGCGGGTTGCGGTGAGAGAGCGGCCGAATGTCGGCATTACGAAGAAGTTTCGAGATCCGCGCAGAGTGGGACGGCGAGGCCGGTGTCTGGTGGTGCTCCAATGATGAACTGCCTTTGACGACGGAAGCGCCAACCTTCGAACAGCTGGTCTCACGCGTGCTCGAAATCGCACCCGAGATCGCCCTCGAAAATGGGCTTGCAGCGCCTGGCGACGAGATCGAGCTACACGTTGTCGCGGAGCGCGTGCAATCAGTACCGGTGGTCGCTGCCGCTCGAATGGCCGCCACGTTCGATCGAGAGTTGCGGCTACTGCCGAGGCGTTCCGGTTGCAACTTCGTCCGGGCCGGCAAAGGCAGTCATGATATCTGGTGCAGCCCAATTACGAAGCGCCGCTTCCCGGTACCGGTCGGGATCGTCAGCCGGCATACCGCAAACCAAATACTGAGCCAAGCCGGTTTACCAAAAGCCTTTTGAGCAGGCGCTCTGTTCGGAGCGCCCCGCTCGGTATTGCCCAATAGACGCCCACGTTT
>DASXMC010000451.1:0-1521 GCA_036495885.1 Allostellaceae bacterium
GCCCCGCCCTTGTCGGCCCAGAATTCCTTGGCCTCCCATAACCGCCAATGGCGATAGTCGAGTTCCTGGACCAGCCAGGGCAGCCAGCCGGTGCCGGCTTCCGCCATCACCAATTTGAGTTTGGGGTGGCGCTCAAGGATGCCCCAGGCGAACAAATCGACAAACGGCTCGAGGAAGTTGTTGAGGAACCCCTTGGTATTCTCGAACACGCTGGCCGCCTTGCCGGCGGCCCGGCTGCGCGGGTCTGGCAGGAACACGGTGATGTGCCAGGAAAGGATGATCCCGGTTTCTTCCAGCGCGGTCCACAGCCTCTCCCATGCCGGGTCGTCGAGCTTGGGCGTGATGTTGGCGATCATCAGCGTGACTTGCCGCACGCCACCCTTCGCGGCGAGGCGCAGCAACTCGTCAGACGCGCCGTCGGGTGTCTCGGGCAGCATCGGCACCCCGAGCAACCGGTCTGGTGCCGCCTTGCAGAATTCCATCAGCCAGTCGTTGTAGACCCGGTAGCAGGCGACCCGCAGCACCGGGTCGTCGGTCGAGATCTGGAAAATCGGACCAAAGATGACCTGCGCCCGAACGCCGTCGCGATCCATGTCGGCGAGGCGGAATTCGGCGACCGCCGGACGGCGGGCGCTCTGGTCGTAAATGCCGGCACGGTCAAAAGAGTTGTAGAGCGGCTTGACGGGGCGCTGGTTGGCGGTCGCGGGCGCCTTGCCGCCCCAAGTTCCCCAAACCTTACCGTCGCAGATCCACACCGCCTGGCCGTCGCGCTCTTCGATATGCGGCGCGCGGTCGCGCAACGAAGCGGGCAGTCGCGTCGTCCACAGATCGGCGGGCAATTGCCCAAGATCCATATGGTCATCGCAAGAGATCAGGTCGTTGGCCATCGGTATCCCCTAATAGTCATTAAGCGGGAGGTGGTCACGCGGCGGCGAGCGAAATACCGAGCGCTTCGAGATCGGGTGCGACCCGATCGCTGAGTACGCCGACTTTCCTCAGATTGCGGACGAGCCCGGCATGGAGATCGCGGCGGAAGAATTTGCGGAAGGCGGTCTCGTCGCCGCCGGCTGCGCGCTCCCGGCGCAATTGTCGGATTTCCTCGATCTCGCCGCGGGTAAACCCGATTTCCTCGTAAGCGGCGCGCGGAAAGATGCCGCGCAAGGTGCGGTTCAACGCCCAGACCGCAAAGTCTTCCATTTCGCGCCGTTCGGCAGCACTGGCTTCAGCCACCACCGCGGGCAGCGACAGCATACCGAAGCCCATATGGCGCGCCTCGTCCTGCAGGATGCGGCGGCACACTTGGCGCAGCACTTGATCTTTCGAGGATTCGGCGAGCATGCGGAACAGCGAGACGGCAAAGGTTTCGGCGACGAGCTGGAGACCGATCGTCTTCAGATACCAGGACCCGGTGCCGAGCAGGGTGTCAAAGATCTCTTTGACGTTGTTGGCGAGCGGGTAATTCCGTCCCTCGAGCCGCAACGCCATGTAGCGGTGCAAAACCTCGTTGTGCCGGCCCTCGTC
>DASXMC010000452.1:0-2574 GCA_036495885.1 Allostellaceae bacterium
CGTCGGACATGGCTGGTTCGAGGATTCGGGCCACACCGCCGCGTCCGAGAACGCTCGGCAAAGACAAGGTGACGCCGTATTCCGCGTTGTACGAGGCGATCGGAATGACAGCCGGCTCATCCCGCAACAGGATCTCCGCAATGCGGGCGCATACCATCCCGATACCGTGCTGACTGGCTCCAATGCCTTCGATTATCGCAATGTTGGCGTACCGGACCTCGCGCTCGATCTGGTGGCGAAACTCGTCGCGGTGTTGCCCAGCGGTTGAGTCCAGTAGCTCGAATACCGACTTCCCCGCGATGCGGGCCGAAGACCACAAAAACACCTCAGTCGTGCCGTGCTCGCCGACGATCTGCGCATCGACATCAGCCGGACTTACGCCGAGCCGCCGGGCAAGGTGAAACCGGAAACGCAAGCTGTCGAGATATGTTCCGGTGCTCAGAATGCGCTCGTGCCCCAACATGCGAACCACGTCGGCGAGCGGATCGGGGGGATCGGTGACGACAAGGACGAGCGCTTGCGGCGCCACTGCGTGCAGCTGCGGAACGATGCTCTGGTAAACCGCGGCATTGGTGTCGAGCAGCCGCAGCCGGCCCGCAGGGTCGTTCCGATCGGTGGCGCCGCCGGTCTTTTCGTTGGCACCGGCGGTGATCATCACCAACGCGGCGCCCTCGAGATCCGAATAGTCGCCGGCGCGCAGCTCGACATAAGGGCCTAATACCGCGCCGTATTGGACGTCGGTTACCAGACCTTCCGCCCTTTTTCGTTCCCGGTTGATCATCACGATCTCGCGTGCGCAGCCGCGCGCGACCAAGGCCGTCAAACATGCGGAACCGACTGCGCCCGCGCCGATTATTCCTACTTTCATGGGAGCGTGCTCTCCGTGCGTCTGCAGAGATCGGGCGACGCGCGATCTTGTCCGAAGTTTCCCGACCGGTGGGTGATTATTCGGGGTGGTAAGTCAATGTCGGCAGATATGCCTGTGCGAGCTGGGGCGACATAGTTGTGACGACGAAGGTGTTAGGCTTGAACCCCCAACCTGCCTCCGGATAGCCGTACTGCCAGCTGGCCGACCACTGGATTTGGACATAGGTCTGCGAGCCGGGCGCCAGCGATACGGTATCGGCCTGACCGGTCGGCAGCCCGTAGGGCTGCACCGTAAACCTGTAGGTCCCCGGTGGAAAATCACGGTAGAATTCGGTTCCTGCCGGAATATTTCCGACGCGAGCGCCATTCGCGTAGATCATCGGTGCTGCTGCCCACACATTGCCGTTGAGCGAACTCGCGGACCGCAAAAACCATACCCGTGCCATCGTCGAGGTCTGCCCTTCTGCAGCCGCCGCCACTGCTTTCGGTGCGAGATTGGCAGACGCTGCGAGGCCCAGGGCGAGCATCGTGGCAGTTATGAAACGAGATTTGCGCATGGTCATTCTCTGATTCCAAGTGTTAGAGAGCTAACGCTAACGCAGCGTAATTTGTTGCGCGCCGCGCGTCATTGCGAGTAAAGCGCCGTCAAGCGCGGCAAATGATCGCGAATTGTGCTCCTGGCAGGTGACCAGCGTCTTTATGAGGGGCGGCGCCGGTCTATACAACCTATTGCGAAGGCCAGCACGGCGAGCCCCGTTGGCAGAGCCAGAGACCATAAGCCCGCAGCCGCCTCAAAGGCCGCGCCGAATACGCACCCGATGGTAAAGCCGACGATCACCGGCAAGGTGCGCATCGCGCGGGTGCGCGCTCGGGCTGCTTGCGCGTGATCGCGGCCGACCAACGCCTCGCCAAGGTCCAGCATGAAACGAGTGACATTCGTCGTCATCACGGCAGTGGTTGGCGCGTTCGTCAGCGAAATCTGCACCAGCGCGTTTTGCACCGCCATCGCCGCGACGCCGCACATACCCGCGATGACCGCGAGCAGAGCGTTGGTGTCGCGCCATGGACCCGCCTCGATGCAAATCGAGAGAAAGGCAACAAGAAAAAGCAACTGCAGCAGCAGCAATGGCTGCAAAGTTGGAACCCCAGCTTGCTCCAGTCGACCGGCGAGCAGGCGCGTCAGAAACAGCACCATCATGAAAACCGGAACCGATAAGACGTAAGAAAATACCGTCGGGTCGCCGGCGACGATGTGGGCGGCCAGAACCACCAGATTACCGGTGATGTGGGCGGTAAAGAGCCCGTTGAGGCCGAGAAAACCGATGATGTCGGTGGATCCGGCAGTCAGGCTCAGAACAAACGGGAGGGTTCGGCCGGCCAGATCAGCTGCCGCGGAGGCCGTGCCCGACCATATTCTTTGAGGCGACGACTCCGTCAAACGGATCTCACCGATAGCGACCAACGTGCCGAGGACGCCGTACTTGCCCGCCGTTTAAATGGGCGCGCTGCGATGCCGACAATACTCATCCCGTAGCGCCGCCGGCCGCCGGCGCTTCAGTCAGGGCACGGCGCGAGCCGCGCGGGCGGCGCAGAGCCGTGCCGAGGCGGTCCATGTAGATATAGACGACCGGCGTCGTGAACAAAGTCAGCACCTGCGACACCAGGAGGCCGCCGACGATCGTATAGCCGAGCGGCTGGCGAATTTCC
>DASXMC010000453.1:0-5426 GCA_036495885.1 Allostellaceae bacterium
CAAATCCTCGAGCGGGCCGCCGATCTGTTCGAGGCGCGGGGGCCCGAATTGATGGCGCGGGTGATCCGCGAGGGCGGGCGCACGATTGCCGCAGCGGTTGCCGAGCTGCGCGAGGCGGTCGACTACCTGCGCTATTACGCACAGCGTGCCCGTGCCGATTTCGCCAGGCCGGAGGTGATGCCGGGCCCGACCGGCGAGAAGAATGAACTCACGTTGCACGGCCGCGGGGTGTTCGCGTGCATCGCGCCGTGGAATTTCCCGCTGGCGATCTTTACCGGGCAGATCGCCGCTGCCGTTGCCGCCGGCAACGCGGTCATCGCCAAGCCGGCCGAGCAGACCCCGCTCGTCGCCGCTGCAGCAGTGCATATCTTGCACGAAGCCGGCATCCCCGGCGATGTGTTGCACCTGTTGCCCGGAACCGGCGAAGCTGTGGGGGCACCGCTCGTTGCCGATCCCCGCATCGCCGGTGTCGCCTTTACCGGCTCGACCGACACCGCGGCTGCCATCGCATTGGCGTTGGCCAAGCGTCACGGCCCCCTTGTGCCGTTGATCGCCGAAACCGGCGGTCAGAACGCGATGATCGTCGATTCCTCGGCACTGCCGGAGCAGGTTGTCCCCGATGTGTTGACCTCAGCCTTTGAAAGCGCCGGCCAGCGCTGCTCCTCGGCGCGCCTTCTTTATGTGCAGGCCGACATCGCCGACCATCTCATCGACATGCTGACGGGTGCGATGGCGGAGCTGGCAATTGGCGACCCGGGCTTGCTCGCGACCGATATCGGGCCGGTCATCGATCCGGCCGCTCGTGCGGCGCTCGAACAGCACGCCGCTCGCATGAAACGTGAGGGTCGGCTGCTCTATAAATGCAAGCTGCCGGCGGGCACTGAGCAGGGCACGTTTTTCGCGCCGCGCGCGTTTGAGATCCCGACCGCCCGGTTGCTCGACCGCGAGGTATTCGGCCCGATCCTGCATGTCGTGCGCTGGCGCGCCGATCGGCTCGATCAGGCGCTCGATGAAATCGACGCCACCGGGTACGGATTGACCCTCGGCATCCACAGCCGCATCGACGAGAATGTCCGGCATATTCTCGGCCGCATGCACACCGGCAACAACTACGTCAACCGCAACATGATCGGCGCTGTCGTGGGCGTGCAGCCATTTGGCGGCGAGCGGCTGTCGGGGACCGGCCCCAAGGCCGGCGGCCCGCGCTATCTGCACCGCTTTGCCATCGAGCGCACCACTTCGATCAACACGACCGCCGCCGGCGGCAACGCCACCCTGCTGTCGATGGCGGAAGAAAGTTAGTCCTCAGAGGCAATCAATTTGATGATTTGGCAACAGCGTGGGCGGTCGGAAATTCGCGCGGAACAGGGTCACGGCAGCATGTTGGCGTAGAGGTTGGCGATGATCCAGATCGATCCGGTGATGACGAGAAAAACGATCAGCACCCCGAAGGCAAGAGCCAAAATGTTGTTCGTGTTATCGGGTCCGCTGCCCAGATGGAGAAAGAAGACGAGGTGGACGCCGATCTGCGCGAAGGCGAGCACGACCAGACCAACCGCTACCCCCGGGGCCCACAGCAAATTGGTTTGCGAGACGACGAACGAAGTGATCGTCAACAGGACCGCCAACGCGAGCCCCGCGGTGTACGATAGAAAATTGGCCGTAGACTCTTGATGTTCGACACCTGGCGTGCGGTCGAACAGGCGATCGTCACCGTCCATCACCGGGCTCCCATCAGGTAGACTAAGGTCAGCACCCCGATCCAGATGATGTCCAGCGCGTGCCAGAACAGGCTCCAGCACAACAGGCGCCGGAGCACGTGGGGCCGCAAGCCCTTGGCGACGACCTGCGCCACCATGTAGATGAGCCAAATGAGGCCGCTGGTAACGTGCGCGCCGTGCATGCCGACCAACGTGAAAAAGGCGGATAAAAAGGCGCTACGCGACGGCGCGGCGCCCCTGCTTACCATGCCGGCAAACTCGGAGATCTCGATAAAGAGAAAGGCCGCGCCGAGCACGAAAGTGAGCCCGGCAAAGACTAAAAAGCGGTCCCGCTGCCGCTGTTCGGCGGACAATGCCCCGAGCCCGCAGGTATAGCTCGAGAACAACAAGCACATAGTCTCGATAAAGACATTACGAAGATTGAACAGCTCGGGACCAGTCGGTCCTCCTGCGGTGTTGCCCGACAACACCGCGTAGACCGCGAACAGCCCCGAGAACATCACGAAGTCGCTGAGGATGAAGATCCAGAACCCATAAGCGACGACGATCCGCGTCGGGGCGGGTCCGCCGCCGCCCCGCCCGCGCGCGAGCGCGGCGGGAACCGCGTCTATCGTTGTTATCGTCATGCCGGGCGTCCCAAGCTCAGCCGGGCCCGCTCCATTCGCGCAATATCTGCGGCTGGAATTTCGCGTTCTCGGTCCTCGCTCCAGCCAAACACCAGAACCGTGATCGCGGCGCCGAGGAGGCTGAGGATCGCCAACCACGAAATGTGCCAGATCGCCGAAAAGCCGGCAATCACCGCAAAAAAAGCGATGACAAAGCCGGTGGGGCTGTTACGCGGCATCTCGATCGTCTGATAGGCCGGTTCGGCCCCAGCCGGTCCGGTGGGCGTCGGTCCCTGGCGTTTCATTTCCCAAAAGGCGTCGATTGTCTCGACTCTCGGCAGCACGGCGTAGTTGTAGGCCGGCGGCGGCGACGAGGTCGACCACTCCAAGGTTCGACCGTTCTTCCACGGGTCGCCGGTCAAGTCGCGGCGCTGCTCGCGCGTGCGGATGCTGACATAGAGCTGTGCCGCCATGCAAAGAATGGCGAGGAAAATGACGATGGCGCCGGCCTCCGCGACCAGCAGCAACGGCCGCCAGCTGGGGTCGGGAATGTGCTCCAGCCGCCGGGTCATGCCCATCAGACCCAGCATATAGAGCGGCATGAAAGCGAGATAGAAGCCGACTAGCCAGCACCAGAAGCTGGCCTTGCCCCACCACTGGTCAAGGGTGAAGCCAAATGCCTTTGGGAACCAATAGTTGTAGCCGGCCAGCGCGCCGTACACGACGCCGCCGATAATCACGTTGTGGAAATGGGCGACCAGGAAGACGCTGTTGTGCAGCACGAAATCGACCGGCGGCACCGCCAAGAGAACCCCCGTCATGCCGCCAATGACAAAGGTGACCATAAAGCCGATCGCATACAGGATCGAGGTCGTGAACACGATCCGACCACGGAACATCGTGAACAGCCAGTTGAAGATTTTGACACCGGTCGGCACCGCAATGATCGCCGACATGATGCCGAAGAACGCGTTGACGTCGGCGCCCGCCCCCATCGTGAAGAAGTGATGCAGCCAAACCATGAATGAGAGGATGCAGATCCCCAGGGTCGCGAGAACCATCGACCGGTAGCTGAACAGCGCCTTGCCGGAAAGGGTCGCGACCACTTCAGAGAAAACGCCAAACGCTGGCAGGATCAGGATGTAGACTTCAGGGTGGCCCCACGCCCAGAACAGATTGACATACATCATCTGGTTGCCGCCGAGGTCGTTGGTAAAGAAGTGCATGCCGAGGTAACGGTCGAGCAACAGCATCACGAATGTCGCGGTTAGGATCGGGAACGCGGCAACGATCAACAAGTTTGCAGCGAGGGCGGTCCAGCAGAACACCGGCATGCGGAAATAAATCATACCTGGGGCGCGCAATTTGAGGATCGTGGTCACGAAATTGACGCCGGTCAGCAAGGTGCCGATACCGGAGATCTGCAACGACCAGAGGTAATAATCGGGGCCGACATCGGGCGAAAAGGCGAGCCCGGAGAGCGGCGGGTAGGCCATCCAGCCGGTGCGCGCGAAATTGCCGATAACAAGCGATACATTGACCAAGAGCGCGCCCGATGCCGTCAGCCAAAAGCTGACCGAGTTCAGGACAGGGAAGGCGACGTCGCGCACGCCCAGCTGCAACGGCACGGCAAAGTTCATCAGCCCGATGACAAATGGCATCGCCACGAAAAAAATCATGATCGTGCCGTGCGCAGAGAAAATCTGGTCGTAGTGACTAGGCGGCAAGTATCCCTGGGCGTCGCCGATGGCGATCGCCTGCTGGGTGCGCATCATGATCGCATCGGCGTAGCCACGCACCAGCATGATCAATCCCAGAGCGAAATACATGACGCCGATGCGCTTGTGGTCGACGCTGGTGATCCACTCGCGCCAAAGATAAGGCCACCAACCCTTCACGGTGATGAGCCCGAGCACCGCAAGAATGATGACGAGGACCACGGCGCCGCTGATGATCGGCAGCGGCTCGTTGAGCGGGATATCCGCCAAACTCAGCCTGCCCAGCATCTCAACCTCCCACCTGCCGCGGCGCCGGCGGACACCAGGCTGTACCGACGCCCGCCTTTCCGGGACCCGACACTGTCAGTGCGATGATGTGTTCGAACAGCTTGGGCGCGACCGAGCGGTAGGTCGTCGGCGGCACCGCTTCGCTCGGCTTTGCCAATTTGGCGTAGGCGGCATCGTCGAGTGCCGAGCCGGCGCCGCGCACCTTCGCGACCCAGGCATCGAAATCGCCGGTGGGCACCGCCTTTGCGACGAACCGCATCCAGGCAAAGCCGTCGCCGCTGAAATTTGCCGAGAAACCGGGATACTCGCCGGTCTCGGCCGCGAGCAGGCGGAGGTGGGTGGTCATCCCGCCCATCGTGTAAATCTGGCTGCCGAGCTGCGGTACGAAAAACGAGTTCATCACCGTCGCCGATGTCAGGCGGAAGTCGACCGGGGTCCCGACCGGCACGACCATTTGGTTGACCGCAGCGATGCCCTGATCGGGGTAGATGAACAGCCATTTCCAATCGAGCGCCACGACCTCGACCCGCAGCGGCTTGGGGTCCCCCGGGGGGTCCGCCAGGATCGGCGCCCGCGGATCGAGCTCGTGCGAACCGATCCAGATGACCCCGCCCAGCAGGATCACGATCAGCGCCGGGATCGACCAGGTGACAAACTCGATGCGCCCTTCATAGGCCTCATCCCAGGCGTGGCTGGCGCGAGCGTTGGATGACCTGTACCACCAGGCGAACCCCAGAGTCGCCAGGATCACCGGAACCACGACGACGAGCATGATTGCAGTGGAGTTGAGCAGGAGAAGCAGCTGCGCCGATGCGATCGGTCCCTGCGGATCCAATACGCCCTGCGGCTGACAGGACGCTACCGGCACCGCGGCGCTCGCGACCAGCCAGCGAAGCAAGCGTCCGCGCCGAGGCTGTCGCTGCGGGTCGGTCGCCGGACCCTTCGGCGCGTCGGCGGTCGCGTAACGCCAATTATGCATGCTGACCTCCGTTACCGAGGGTGGCACCGAAACGCCGCTCAAGTCGCCTCAAATTTCGCCATTAAGCTTATTGAGAATGCCGCAGCTTGCCAACACTCCCGCAATTGTGGCCGCG
>DASXMC010000454.1:0-2020 GCA_036495885.1 Allostellaceae bacterium
TCGCCTCACTGGCCGCCAACCGCAGGCCTGACACGAAAAGTTCGCGGAGTTCCGTATTGCGGTACCGGGTGCCGGGCTCCATCACGGCCGGCGTGATCGTGCGTAGCCGCCTGACGACCGCTCGCGCTTCGTCGAGCCGTCCCATATGCGCGTAGCAGGAAGCCAGAACCCGGTAGGTCACCGGGAAGCTCGGCGCCAGGTCGAGCGAGGCCAGCAAGGTTGCCGCCGCCTCGTCGAACCGGCGGCTGAAGAAGTGGGCTTCGCCAATCCCGTTCAAATAGGTCGCCATGCGGTCGCGCGGGCTGAGCCGCAAATAATTCTGAAAATGCTCGAGCGCGACATTGGGTTGACCGGCAAAAAGCCTCAACAAACCGCTCCAGTGCCAGCCGCGGGCGCAGCTCGGGTTGAGGGCCAGACAGCGGTCGATCAAGCCGAGCGAGACATCGATGTCCTCGCCGAAATATCCGAGGACAAAGGCCGCCAGCGCCAGGACGTTGGGGTCTTCCGGACTGGCGCGAAGCGCCCTTCGAGCAAGATCGACACTGGTATACCGAGTCGCTTCGGGATGCTCGGCCCAGCCATTGACTTCGAGCCCTTGATGACAGTGGGCCGCCAGAGCGAGAGCCGGGCCGTAATGCGGATCGCGTTCTATCGCTTGCCTCAGTAGGTCGAGCGCCCGAAGGAGGGCGTCCTTCGCAAATGCGTCCAGGTCCGGGAGCGCGCGCAGATAAAGGTCCAGTGCATTAAGGTCGCTGGTCGGCCGGTCGGCCAGGCGGCGGGTCTCGGCCACCTCCAAAGTGGGCTCGATGACACCCGCCACGCTTGCCGCCACCTGGTCTTGAAGCTCGAAGACGTCTTCCAGCAGACCGTCGAACCGGTCGGCCCAGAGATGCGCGCCGGTTGTCGCGTCGATCAGCTGCGCGCTGATGCGCACGCGACCGCCGGTTTTACGAACCGCGCCTCCGAGGACATAGCGCACACCCAGTTCGCGGCCGACTTGCTTCACGTCAACCGCTTGGCCCTTGTACGTAAAACTCGAATTGCGGGCGATAACGAAGAGCCACGTGATGCGCGAGAGCGCGGTGATGATCTCCTCGACCATCCCGTCGGCGAAATATTCCTGCGCCGGGTCGCCACTCATGTTTTGGAATGGCATCACCGCGAGCGACGGCTTATTCGGCAGCGGCGGCGCGGTTCCTATCGGAACTGCCGCCACATCCGCGCCCCGCGTCACCGGTGCGATAAAGCGATAGCCGCGCCCGCGAATGGTGAGAATGCAGCTCCCCGCTGTTTGCCCTTCGTCAAGGACCCGGCGGAGCGCCGCGATCTGCACGTCGAGATTGCTGTCTTCAACAGTAGTTTCCGGCCAGACCGCGGAGATGATCTCGGCTCGTGAGACGAGTTCCCCCGGCCGCTCAACCAATACGCCGAGAATGGCGATTGCGCGAGAGCCTAGGGCCAGTGGCACGAAGACGCCACGCTCATCTCTTCGGTACAGCATCCCGCGCCGCCGATCGAGGCGGAAGCCCCCGAAGAGGCAGATATCCCACGAGGAAGGTGCGTGCACGCAACCACTCCCGGCAGATCAGCTGATTTCCAAATATTTTAGTCTATTTTAGGTCATTTAAGCCCAAGCTCATAGCGCGTCCGCGATAGAACGAGCCCTAATGCGTCTATCGAAAGGGAGGGAGAGGACGATGATGAGAAAGTGGCTCGCCAAAGGGCTGCTAGCGGCCGCCATGGGCTTACCGGCGCTGAGCGGCGCGGCGTGGGCGGGAGGAAGCGACGATTTAGGATGCTCGAACGCGACGCTGAAAGGCGCGTACGCCTTTTCCGTTCTCACAGTCGCTGGGGCCACTGGACCAGACGTTGTGGTGGGCCTCGGTACGTTCGACGGCAGGGGCGGTTTCGCACAGATCGATTACCCTGGCGCTTCCGGCTTGTCCGCCTTTCGAACGGGTCAGACAGGTACCTACACGGTCAACCCGAACTGCACCGGCTTCATGACGATCAATCTCGG
>DASXMC010000455.1:0-13414 GCA_036495885.1 Allostellaceae bacterium
CTCTTCGTTGATCGCCGGCTGAAAGCGAATATGGTTTTTTTCGATAAAGCGCTTGGCATTCCACAAGGCTTGGTCAAAGCCGCCCAATGGCGAGCCGCGATAGCCCGAGATAAAGCATGCAGTATTGAGCGCGGCCGCGGCGTCGCGCTGGCGTTGCGCGATCGGAAGACGGACCAGCGCCTGGGTCCCGGTCAGGTAAACCCGTCCCCTGTCGAGAACATACTTGTCATCGAGCGTGACCGCCGCCAGCGCCATCGCGACCTCCCTGAACCGCCGCTGCTGTCGCTAAGACGTGGTGTTTTACAAGAGGTTCCTCAATGAGTGCCGCAACCCTGTCGGGGAAAAGGAAACGAAGTGGCGTCGCAACCCCGATGCGATCACGCGAAATGCGCGCCCCGCGGCTGACGCGACACGAATGAGATCGCCGGCCCGCTTGACAATGGTTTGCGGCTCCGCAGATACAGGTGTAGTTCATCAGCAAATCAAGCTCTCGCCAATATCGAGGATCGCCGTCATGCCGGTAACGGCCCTGAAACGCGACCCCCCCGACCCGTCGCTGCTTGCCGCATTGCGCGCGCTGCTGGGCGACCGGCTGTCGACATCGGCGGCGGTCTGCGCCCAGCACGGCAAAGACGAATCCTATCACCCCGCGCATGCACCCGACGCGGTCGCGTTTCCGCGCAGCACCGTGGAGGTGGCAGCGATCGTCAAGCTTTGCGCCGAGCACGACACGCCGGTCATCGCCTTTGGCACCGGCACCTCGCTCGAGGGCCAGGTCGCAGCACTCAGAGGCGGGATTTCGGTCGACATGTCCCAGATGAACCGCATCCTGCGGGTCAATGCCGAAGATCTCGACGCCACCGTCGAGGCGGGTGTGACGCGCAAGCAATTGAATGAAGGTCTGCGCGATACCGGATTGTTTTTTCCGATCGACCCGGGGGCAGACGCATCGCTGGGTGGAATGGCGGCGACCCGCGCCTCGGGGACGAACGCGGTGCGTTACGGAACAATGCGGGAGAATGTGTTGTGTCTGACGGTCGTGTTGGCCGATGGTCGCGTCATTCGAACCGCGCGTCGGGCGCGCAAATCGGCCGCTGGTTATGATTTGACGCGGCTGTTTGTCGGCTCCGAGGGGACCCTTGGGATCATCACCGAGCTGACGGTGCGGCTCTACGGTATTCCCGAGGCGATCTCGGCTGCGGTCTGCGCCTTTCCGAGCCTCGAAGATGCAGTCAACACGGTTATCGCGACGATCCAGCTGGGCGTGCTGGTGGCGCGCATCGAGCTGCTCGACGAGGCCCAGATGGCGGCCATCAATAAATACTCAAAGCTCGACCATAAAGTGGCCCCGACACTGTTCTTCGAATTTCACGGGTCGCCCTCCGGGGTTGCCGAACAATCAGAGACCGTAAAGTCGATTGCCGCGGATAACGGGGGTGAGGGTTTCCGGTGGGCGACGACCCCCGAAGAACGATCGAAGCTGTGGCAGGCGCGCCACGATGCCTATTACGCGGCCTTGGCCTTGCGGCCGGGCTCCAAAGGATGGGCAACCGACGTCTGCGTGCCGATTTCCCGCCTCGCTCAATGTATTCGCGAAACGAAACAGGATTTATCGCAATCTTCGCTGCCCTCGGCCTTGGTCGGGCATGTCGGCGACGGCAACTTTCACCTCGTGTTCATGATCGATCCAAATCGCCCGGAAGAAATTGCCGAGGCTGCCCGGCTCAATAGCCGCATGGTTACTCGCGCACTGGCGATGGAGGGGACGTGCACCGGAGAACACGGGATCGGCTATGGTAAAATGGACTTTCTGGTTGCCGAGCACGGTGAAGCGATCAGCGTAATGCGGATGATCAAACGGGCACTCGATCCTAACGACCTCCTCAACCCGGGAAAAATCGTGCGTCTCTGACTAGTGGTCGCGGATTGGCGATAGCGGACGGAACTGAAAAACAGCTTCACTGTTTACCCGGCAACGGTATATAGCGATATTGAGAGTGGACTCGGGGTCCGGCACCGCGCGCGGCTCGGGTAGGCCCAGCGCATCACCGTTCCCGTCTATAATTCGTGTCTTGCGTTAAGCCTGATGTCGTCGGCCTCTTCGCCTCCGAGTCAAGCGCGCTGGCGCACACTCTAATCAGACTTGCAAACGAAGGCCTTTGGTATGGAAAAATCAAGCAAACGAGGAAAAATTCCCCAACATGATTGGCCGTCGATTATTTCTCGATATGAATCGGGCGAAACCTTGGCGAGTATCGCGCGGACTTATGATTGCTCGCCACCGGCAATCAGCTACATCGTCAGCCGGACGCGTGCGCGCAGCTTGGCGAGTGAAGCGACCACACCAAAGACCGACTTATTGTCCCCAGTCGAGCCGCAATTGGTGAAAACGGGCTCGGCGACTATCACCAACGACATGGCAGATGGCGAATTGATGCATAACAGTGATCCACCGGAAGAAAGCAAGCGACCGGCTACCCAGGCGGTCGATGTGCCAAATCCGAGCGACGATGGGTGGTTTGCCGATCCACCGCCGCCGCCTTCCGCCCCAGCACAAGGGATGCCGCAGGATGACGAATCAGTGCGGCGGGCGGGCGATTCAGTGGGCGATGACCGCGCAAGCGACACTCGCGTCGCCGATACCGGAACTAGGGTGGGCAGCAATGGAGGCTCGCGACCACCCGCCGCCACCGGTGGCTCGCAACCCACCGGTGAGGTGCGCCGGACCCTGCATTTGTCCCTGCCACACGGAAACGGCGGTGCGCCACAACCCGCTGCGCAAAACCCGGCTAATTCGGGCCATGCCTCCGATGGCGGGCCAAGCTCAGGACAGGGAGCGAACTCGGAGTTGCCGCTTCAGCCGCGCCCGACGGGTCAGGCGCCGGCGAGCCCGCTGGTGGGCACCAGCAATCCGGCTGTGACGGGAGACCCGGCGAACAGAGCTCGCAACGGCGGCGGCGCGTTCATAGATCGTGCGCTGCGCGAGCGGATCGATGACGATATCGCCGTTTTTCTCGCAGCCTTCGATGCGGCACTCGATCACGACACGGTCGAGAGCCGGACCGGGTTGCGGGAAGCCACCGACCGGCTTTTGCGCGCCGGGGCGCGGACCCGTATCGAACTCGAACGGCTGGAGGCGCGGCTGCCGCTGCCGGCTCGCGACGGCGGCCAACGTCCGTTTCCGGCGCCGCGTCTGCGTTGATCGCTCCGCGGTAAAGAAGGTGATGCGCACTCGCGGATCGCCGGGCCCTGCCTAGCCGAGCTCGGCGATGACGATCGAGTCGCTCTTCCGCCGGATCTCGCTCTATCCCTGATTGCTGCCGAGGTTGATCCCGACATATTGCGTCACCCCGTGACGGTTAAGCAGCAACAGCGCCGTTTTCTTCGACGAGTGGGCGGCGTCTCTGAGCTTGGCGGCTGCCTCCTCAGGGGTGTGCACCGGCTGCTGGTTGATCGAGACGATAACATCGCCATCGGTCAGACCGACTTCATCGGCGGCACCGCCGTTCTCAACACGGGTAACGACAACACCCTCGACGCTTTTTGCGATGTGCAGTTCCTGCCGCAGGCGGTCGGTCAGCGGCGCAAAGTGGATACCCGACGCCGAGCTTTCCGAGGCTTGCGCTTGATCCTGTTCGTCGCTGGCCGAAGCAATCTTGTTGTTGTCGGGCAGCTGGCCGAGCCTTGCCTGCAATTCAGCCTTATGTCCGTCGCGCCAGATGGTCAGGCTGGCTTCGCCGCCGGGGGCAGCCGATGCAACCAGGCGCGGCAGATCGTGCAATTGGTCGATCGCGCCACCATCGAATGCCAAAATCACATCGCCTTGCTTCAGGCCGGCTTTGGCGGCGGGTCCGTCGGGATTGACAACAGCCACCAAAGCGCCGTGATCGTCATTCAAGCCGAGGCTCGCAGCGATCGCCGGCGTTACCTGCTGTATCTGAACGCCGAGCCAGCCGCGGGTGATCTTGCCGTGCTCCTCGAGCTGGGCGACGATGTTTTTGGCGGCGTTTGACGGCACCGCAAAACCGATCCCGACGCTGCCGCCATTGGGCGAGTAGATCGCGGTATTGATCCCGATCACCTGGCCGTCGAGATTGAAGGTCGGTCCGCCGGAATTACCGCGATTGATCGGCGCATCGATTTGCAGGAAATCATCGTAGGGCCCCTCGTTGATGTCACGGCCGCGCGCCGAGATGATGCCGGTCGTCACCGTCCCGCCGAGCCCAAATGGGTTGCCGACCGCCATGACCCAATCGCCGACCTGGGCGGCGCTGCTGTCGCCGAAAGTTACATAAGGCAACGGGTGGTCGGCGTTGATCTTTAAGACCGCGAGATCGGTCTTGGGATCGCGGCCGACGATCTTCGCCGTATATTTGGTCTTGTCTTGGAGAATTACCTGAACCTTGCCGGCGTCCCCGATCACGTGATTGTTGGTCACGACATAGCCGGAAGGCGATACGATAAAACCGGATCCAAGCGCTATTCGGTGAGGCATGCCGTTTGGCACCTGCGGGAACGCGTGCTCTTCGCCACCGCCCGGATTTTGCTGATTAAAGAAGCGCCGCAGCATCTCGTCGAACGGAGAATTGGGAGATCCGTGGAATGGCGAGCCCTCAAAAGGCTCTTCTTCCTCGGCCGTCTGGTCGCCGTCGGCCTTTTGCGTCACCGAGATATTGACGACCGCGGGCAAAACCTTTTTGACCAAGGGGGCGAAGCTCTGCTGCTGGATCAGCGCCGTGGGCGAGGTCATCGTCTGCGTCGGCGGGACCGCCGGCGCCCGGTTTTCCGCCCACACCATGGGCGATAGAGCGAGCGTTGCTCCGACGCCAAGGCCCAGCGCCGCGGCCCGGCTGCGGGTGAGTTTCGGAAGATGGATCTTGTCAGCGGAAAAATTCGGCATCCTACCCTCGTGTTGCACGCCGGCTGTCCCCGCCGAACACGCCAAAAGGCGGGGCGAGCGCAAGCGGGATCGGCGTATATAATTGCGCCGACGACGTGACACGCGGCTTTCTGCGGAATTAATTCGCTGTAATCTTGGACGCGCGCTGCGTCGAGCCCGGTTCCAATGCCCGGGGCGCTACGCGAAAGCTCGACTCTTCGCATCGTTTCCGCCGAAGTCGGTGCACTAATCGAGTGCTGCCAGCATCTCGGCAGTGACCAGCGTGATGCCGCCCTCGGTCCGGTAAAAGTGCCCCCCATCTACGTCCGGGTCTTCGCCGATCACCAGTCCCTCCTTGATTTGGCAGCCACGGTCGACCACCACCCTGGTCAGCCGGGCATGGCGCCCGATATCGACATCGGGCAGCAGCACCGCCTCGTGGGTCCGGGCGAAAGAATTGACCCGGCAATTTGAGAACATCAGCGAGCGCCGAACCGTGCCGCCGGAGACAATGCATCCGCCCGAAACCATCGAATCGACTGCCATGCCACGCCGGTCGTCGTCGTCGAACACGAATTTCGCCGGCGGCAACTGCTGCTGATAGGTCCAGATCGGCCAGTTCGGGTCATAAATGTCGAGCGACGGCGTCGGCATGATCAGGTCGATATTTGCTGCCCAATAGGCGTCGATCGTGCCGACGTCGCGCCAATAAGCTTCGGCTTCAAAGGTCGTCTTGACGCAGCTTTCCTCGAACGAGTGCGCCGCCGCGAGACCGCGGCCGACCAACTTTGGAATGATGTCTTTGCCAAAATCGTGGCTCGAGGTCGGATCGCGATGGTCGCGTTCGAGTTCGGCATAAAGGAAATCGGCGGTGAAGACATAGACGCCCATGCTGGCCAGCGCGCGATCAGGTTTGCCGGCCATTGGCGTCGGGTGGCGCGGCTTTTCCTGAAAATCGACGATGCGCATCGATCGGTCGACCACCATCAAGCCAAAGTCAGAGGCCTGCGCGAGCGGGACTTCGATGCAGGCAACCGTGCAATCGGCGCCCTTTTCCACGTGGTCCGCCAACATATAGGAGTAATCCATTTTGTAGATATGGTCACCGGCCAAGACAACGAAGTATTTCGGGCCGGCGGCGCGCAAAATGTCGAAGTTCTGGAACACTGCGTCCGCGGTGCCGCGATACCAAGTTGCCTCGTCGAGGCGCTGTTGTGCGGGCAACAGGTCGAGAAATTCGCCTAGCTCGGGACGCAGAAACGACCACCCCATCTGCAAATGGCGCAACAGACTGTGGGCTTTGTACTGGGTGAGCACCGCTATTCGGCGGACCCCGGAATTGAGACAGTTCGACAGGGTAAAATCGATGATGCGGAATTTGCCGCCAAAAAACACCGCGGGCTTGGCGCGCCGGTCGGTCAATTGTCTCAAACGGCTGCCGCGGCCACCGGCGAGGATGAGGCCCAGCGCCTGTCGCGCCAGCCGCTGTTGAACCCGTGCGTCGGACAACATCTTTGTCTCCCTCAACCGGGCCGCGGCGGAGCGCGGCTATGACGTCGTGTTGCTTGAGTATACAAGCTCGATGCGGGTCCCTCGGTTCCTGCATTTTTGGCGGGTGAACTACATTAATACCGCGCCGCCTACCCCGCCTCCACCGCCTCCTCGAACGCGGCGAGCGTCTTTTCGATTGCCTCGCGCGGCAGGTCGCGGGTGATGAAGACCATTCGCGTGCGGTGGTCATCGCTCGGCCATTGCGGCAGCAGGATCGGAGGATGAAACAAGTGTTGCACGCCATGGACGACAACCGGCTCGCCGGGCCGGTCGCTCAGCGCCACGATCGCCTTCAACCGCAACAGATCATCGCCGCGCATGGTTGCCAGCGCATCGAGCCAGGTCGACAGCGCGGCCCATGAAATCGGCCGTTCGCGGATGATGCAGAAGGCGCGAATGCGGTCGTCGTGCCGATTTACATCGAGCGGCTCATCGCTGTGCCCGTGCTCAGACCCGTGATCGTGGTCGTGATCGCCGGCAAAGGCCTCGTCACGCAGCCATCGTTGGACATCGAGGCTTTTGGTCCGCGGGTCGTAAAAACCGAGGTTGAACAGCAGCGCCGGATCGACGTCGCCGTGTGCGACCGTGATCAGCGGCGCGCTGGGATTAAAAGCGAAAAGCCGCGCCCGCAACGCTGTCAGCGCCGCAGGATCGGCAAGATCGCTCTTGCTTAGCAACAAGCGATCGGCAACAGCCGCCTGCTTGACCGCTTCCGGCTGGCGATCGAGGGTGCCGCCGCCGTTGACCGCGTCAACGACGGTCACGACCCCGTCGAGCGAATAGCGTCCGGCGACGAGCGGGTCCGAGATCAGTGTGTGTAGGATCGGAGCCGGATCGGCAAGCCCGGTGGTCTCGATCACCACCCGGACAAAATGCGGCACCTTGCCGTTGGCGCGGCCGACAAAAAGGTTCAACAGCGTATCGGCGATATCGCCGCGCACGGTGCAGCACAAACAGCCGCTGTTCAGCAGCACAATGTCGCCGGTAGCGCTCTCGACGAGCAGGTGATCGAGGCCGATCTCGCCGAACTCGTTGACGATGACGGCACTATCGGCCATGCCGGGCTGCTTTAAGATATGATTCAGCACGGTCGTCTTGCCGCTGCCGAGGAACCCGGTCAGCAGGGTTACCGGGATCAGCGGCGAGGGTTCGGTCGAGTTCATCGCGAGGGTGGGCTCCGCAAAATCGGTTTTGGCGATTGTCGTCCAAATCGTCGACGCGGTCGAGGTCGCGTGCGGCGATCCCGGATGATCCTCAGCCCTGATGCTTCCGGCGTGCGCCAACCGAAATCCGGTCAAAGTCGGCAACCACCCGGGTGTGCGGAAACAGCGCCGCAGCCTCCTGCAGGATTTCGCCGGGTTGATAGCGGCCGGAAATGTGGGTCAGCAACAGCTCTCCCACTTTTGCCTCGCGCGCCAGCACCGCCGCCGCCGCCGCGGTCAGGTGGCCATGCGAGCGGGCCAACGCGGCGTCACGGTCGAGATAAGTCGCCTCGATCACCAAAGCGTCTGCGCCCACCACTTGCGGCGGGAGCGCGGCGACGTTTTCGACATCGCCGACGACGACAAGTTTGGCACCGAGGCTCGGGGTTCCTCTGACCATGTCGGGGGTAATCACCCGGCCGTCGGCAAGCGCCACCTGTCGGCCGGTGGCCAGCTCGCGGCGCTCGGGCCCATCGGGGACGCCGAGTGCCGCCAGGCGCGCGGGAATAAGCGGAACCTGCGCCTCCTCGGCAAAACGGTAGCCGAGACTTTGGGTCCCGCGATGCTCGACGGCAAAGGCATCGAGCCGCCAGCCGGGCCATGACCGCACCGGACCCGGCTCGGCCGCGCGCAACCGATAGCGGGCGGGATCTTCGCGGCCGACCGTCAGCGCAAGGTAATGGCCGACATACCCGACCGTCTCGGCACTGCCGACAATCTCGATCGGTTCCTCGATGCCAAAAAGCGCCCGGGTGGCGATGAGCCCGGCCAGCCCGCCGATGTGATCGAGATGGAGGTGGGTGAGCAAAACATGGCGCAGTCCGCGAAAGCCGAGGCTGGCGCGCAGCAACTGGCGCTGGGTGCCCTCCCCGCAATCGACGAGAAACCGGTCGGCTCCCCGGCCGACGTAAAGCGCCGGTGAACCCCGCTCCGCCGATGGTGCGGCGGCCGAGGTTCCGAGAAAAACGAGATCAAACATGCCGGCACCGGTTATTGCTGATGATAATCTGCGCTCGGATTAAACGATCGCCAATCGCGGTACCACCTGATGACTAGCTTCAATCTCGAAAACGCGACGATCGACGAGCTGCAGGGAGAATTGAGGGCCGGGACGACGACGGCGGTGGCGCTGGTGCAGGGCTATCTCGCGCGGGTTGCGGCCTATGACTGCGCCGGGCCGGCCCTTAATACCGTGCGCGAGCTCAACCCCGAGGGACTCGAAATCGCCGCGAGACTCGATGCTGACGCTCGAGCGCCGCGGCGGCCGCTCACCGGGATCCCGATCCTCGTCAAGGACAACATCGCCACCGCCGACCGGCAGCATACGACCGCCGGATCATTGGCTTTGGCAGCGGCGCGAGCCGGGCATGACGCCACGGTTGCGAGATTGCTGCGCGAGGCGGGTGCGGTCATCCTCGGCAAGGCCAATCTGACCGAATTTGCCAATATCCTCGCGATCGACATGCCGGCGGGCTACAGCTCCCTCGGCGGTCAGGTCAAAAACCCCTATGCGCCGCAGCTCGACGAGCATCAGATGCCGGTCGTCTCACCGGGCGGGTCGAGTTCGGGATCGGCGGCGGCGGTCGCCGCCGGATTGGCGGCAGCGGCGATCGGCACCGAAACCTCCGGCTCGCTGTTGTCGCCCGCCTCGCAATGCGGCCTCGTCACGGTCAAGCCGTCCGTGGGTCTGATCAGCCGCGTCGGCATCGTTCCGATCGCCCACAGCCAGGACACCGCCGGCCCCCTGACGCGCACCGTCTATGACGCGGCCGTCCTCTTGAATGTGCTCGCACAACCCGATCCGCTTGATCCCGCAACCCTCGAGCTGGAGCGGCCCGCCGACTATCGGGCAGCGCTCGACCGCGACGGGCTCAAGGGTGTCCGCATCGGCGTGCCGAGCGATCCGGACGATCCCGGCAACGATGTTTACTATGGGCCACTGCCGCTGCGGGCCGCTGCCGCCATGGCGGGTGCCGTCGCCGTGATTTCCGATCTCGGCGCCACGATCGTGCGTGCCAACCTGCCGACCGCCGGATGGATCGTCGGCCCGGGCACCGAGATCGCGATCCTGAACCGCAACCGCGAGAGTCGGACTTGGCTGCAGCCGGTGCGTCGTCCGCTCGTCTTCGTCTACGAGCTCAAGCACGATCTCGACCTTTATCTGCGGGACTGGGCGAGCGAGACCGACATGCGCAGTCTCACGGACATCGTCGCCTTTAACGAAGCCCATGCCGAGCGCGCGTTGCGCTTTGGCCAGGACCTGTTTCTCGCCGCAGCCGCAACGCGCGGCGATCTGAGCGAAATCGAATATGTCTCGGCGCGGCAGATGGATCTGCGCTCGGCCCGCACTCTGGGCCTCGACGCCTATATGGACCGGCATCGGCTCGATGCGGTGCTGTTTCCGGGTGCCGCCGGCGCATCCATTGCCGCCAAGGCCGGCTATCCGAGCGTGGCGGTGCCAGCCGGCTTTGTCGGCGGCGAGGAGACCCCGGAATACCCGTTTGCCGCCACCTTTACCGGCCGCCCATGGAGCGAGCCTGCCCTCTTGCGTTTCGCTTATGCCTTTGAGCAGGCGAGCCAGGCCCGCCGCCCGCCGCCCGGCTTTCCCCCGCTCAGCTGAAGATCTCGATCGAGCCGTCGAGGGCCATAAGCCCGGTCACCACGGTCAACTGGGGATGATGCTTGGCGACGGCTTCGCGAAATTCGGCCAACACTTCGCGGTGGGTCCTGGTCTCGACCTGCGGATTGGCGATGCTGTCATCGCCATAAGCAAGTTTGGCGGCACCGCAATCGCGGTGATCGATCGCAATGATCCTGTTGATGCGGTGCAGTTGAAGCGAGGTCGCGGTATTGTCCCAGAATGCCGGCCGCCAAGCCGTGAATTTGGGAGCGACGACCGCAATCGCAGCACCGGCGATACAGAACTGGCTGTATTTGCCGGCGAGCCCGAGCCCTTCCATGTATTTGTAAACTGGCGCGACCATGCGCGGGTCGATGCACGACAGCAGCATCGCGTCGTATTCGCCTTCGGCCGCCACCGCGGGGAGCGGCAATGTCGCCGCGATCCCGGCAACGCCCAACGCGCGCAGCAACTGCCGCCGACCGATCCGGCCATGTGAAAGCATGCCATAACAACCGCAGACGCCAACCGGAAGCATCGATGCCCTCCTCGTCGTCTTGTACTAGTTGGGCGACATTTGTGCCACATCGCCGATATTGGCGGGTTCCGAACGAGCATGGCAAATTGGTTTCGGTCTGCGCCAAGTTGAGCTCCGCCCCGCATCAACGCCTCTCCGCATGCCTCCTCCAGGGCGAAAAGTCCTAGATACCAGAAAATCAAGCCAGAGAGCGTACCAAATATTGATTGAAATTTAGTTAATAACGATTTTGTTCATCGAATATTGACGATGCCTGTCGCCTGCATAAACTGTCGGCTGATTGGGACCATGACGGATCCCCCGAATGTACTATCTGCGGGCGGCGGCGTTTGCGTTTTTGTCTTGTGTGGTGGTGGCATCGCCCAGCTTGGCCGGCAAACGCAAGCGGCCAACGGCTCCGCCCGTGGCACCCGTTGTCAACCCGCTCGACCGCGTTGCCTTTGCCGTCGACGGCGCAGAATCGAGCCATGGCGCCGACGAAGCCATGTGGCGGCTGGACTTGACCGGTCCCGAGGGGCCGATGCAGGTCAGTGCGGCGGCGGCCAGTGATGTCGGCGGCGGCGACCGGTTCGATCTCGACAACAACCGGGAGATTGGACGCGCCTACTTGGCGCAACTCTATCGGCGCTACGGCAACTGGCCCGACGCCGTTGCCGCCTACAATTGGGGTATCGGCAATCTCAACGCTTGGGTCAAGGCGGGGCGCCCTGTCGCCGGTTTGATTCCCGGTGTAGCGGCCTATCTGGCCCGGGTAATGCGCGACAGCGGTTTGTGCCAGACGGCCGCCATGGCTGCGACGGCTGAGGTGCGGCGCAAGCCCACGCCGGCCCCGCGCTGCGACGAGCTAGCCGGCTGGTTCGGCGAGATCGGCGACGGCCGAATTTCCTCCGCGGTCGGCGCGACCCCGTTTTACACTCAACTCGACCGTGCGCTTCGCCTGGCGATGGAGCATGCCGGTTCGCGGCAGCGCTAGCCGCTCGCGGCCTCACGATCCGGCAGCTGCGGCGCACCGGCCAAGCGCCAAAATCAGTCGCAGGGCGAGGTTCCAGATCAACAATGCGAGCGCGATGTTCGACAGGATTGCGGTCGACAGCGGCAGCTTCTGTTCGACGGGATGGCCGCGCATTTACTCTCTCCTGCTCGTCGAATTCGGCTTCGGCGAAACTTTCGGCGCAACGGGTTTCGGGCAAGAAATGCGCCAACCTCTAAGCAATTGTGATCCCAGCGTCTTTTTTGGCTTGGGGGTGAAACTGCAAAATATCACGACGCTTTGAGCTTAACGTACTGAAGCGTCGGTCATGAATAAGGAAATTTGTAATAAGTAAGGATCTAAAACGTCGATGCAGGTCCGTTCGCTTCGGGCGTGCATTCGAGGGAATTTCGATGCCGGAGATTTTAGCGGTCGAAATGGCGGCGCTACTGTTGGCCGTTCTCAGCATCGGCGCCGCTGATTTTGTCTACCACAGCGGCCGGATCGCTCAGCCTCTCCACTCGCTTTGGGTGGCAATATCGATCGTGGCGATGTGCCTGCCGATCCTGCGATGGATGGCAGGCATTTTCGTCGGCCCCGGGCCCGTGGCGTGGGGTCTTGTCGGCGCGATCGAAACAGCCCTGTTTGTCGCTCTCTACCGCAATCTCCGCAATCTCCCGGCGCACCGCAAGCTCGGCCCTGGGCTGCCGCCGCCAGCCGAGCGGTCGCGACCGCCTGCCGCCGGGTAAAATGGCGGGCGGGTGTCAGCAAGGTCGCGGAGTTGTAGGCCCGTTTCCTCAAATGGCCGGCTCAGGCGGCGTAACCAGCCGGCGCCGGCTCATTTTGCTCGAAATCGAATTCGACTTTGGCGCCGTGCGGATCGTGGAAGAACAGCTGCCAGATGCCGCCGCCGGGCAGGCGGCGCAGTTCGTATTCGAGCCCCTCGCGCTTCAGCGTCTCGACCGTGGCTCTCAGATCCTTGGCGCTGAACGCCATATGGTCGAGGACTCCGGCACGCTCTTTGGGCAGCGGATCCTGATGGATCACGTGCAAAATCGCCCGCTCCTCGCCTTCGGCGTATAGCCACCAGCCGGGGAATTGAAACGGCGGCCGCCAGCCTACCTTGAAGCCGAACAGGTCGCAGTAGAAGTGGCGAGTGGCCTCGAGATCTTCGCTCAGCACGGTAAAATGGTTCATTGCCGCTACGCTCACGCGCAAATCTCCTTCTGCCAGAACGGCCCCACGCGGTCGCTCCGCCGGGTCCTCGCAATAGCTTTGGCCGAAGCTCAGGCTGGCGTCAACGACATGCGGCGTGGTTTGCGCTGCTTTCGGAGGAGATTGCCAGGAGGCCGCCGTTGTTGCCGCAGCTGGCTAACAGCGCCCGATCTCCTAGCCACTGCCCGTTCGGGTGGATATCAAGCTCCCTTGCTCTGCGCTTCGCGATGCCCGAGGGTCGAACGAATACACGCCAGCAGGTCGTCCACGCTGAAAAGTTTGGCGAGATAGCCAATCACGCCGGCTTGCAGCGCGCGCTGCCGCGCCCCTTCGTCGGGAAATGCAGTGATAAGAATGGTGGGAATGGGCTGACCGGACGCGACTAGTCGATTATGGAGCTCAAATCCGGTCATCCCGGGCATCTGCACGTCCGCAATCA
>DASXMC010000456.1:0-2934 GCA_036495885.1 Allostellaceae bacterium
TGCCGTCGGGGGCCCAGCGCAAATTGTCGACCAGAAATCCCGCCGGCAGCACATCGCGCTTGGCCGCTCCCCCACCGCGCGCCAAGCGAACTACCGCCTTGCTGCCCCAAGCCGCGACGTAGATCCACTTGCCGTCGCGCGACACTTCGATGCCGTTGTTGCCCGACATCCGGCTGGCGGGAACGAGCGCGAAGCCCTGGTGCGGGTGCCATTCATAGACCGCTCCGGTGTCGTCGCCGGCCGCGAGTTTCTCCGAGACCTTGGGATCGGCTGGGTCGAACATGTCGGTCACGACCATTCCGCCATCCGGCAGCGGCGCCACGGAGTTGGGCCAGGTGTGGGGCGGCATGACCGCGCATCCGATCCACACGACAGTCGGTTCGCCCGGCTTTGCATCGAGGGTGAAGACCTCGATCGATTCGCGGCCGCCGTGATTGACGGCATAGAGCGTGCTGGTTCCGTCTGGCCCCGGGCGAAGATTGAGGCCGTGGGCCGAAAATTTGGCGAGATCGGGCGGGTTGGGGCAATCGCCATAGGTCTGCCTATCCCACCGCACCTGCGGATCGCCGTCGGGGAACAGCGTTCTCCAGATTTTGTCGACGCTGTCGACAAGGTGAAGGCTCCCGCGCGTGCCGGCCTTGCCGCCAGCCATGCCGCTGGCGACGATCCACGCGGTACCGGGCACTTGCACGAGGTCCTCGGAATTCAGCGGCCCACAAACAAAACCGAGACTGCCGACCGGATCGCAGGGCTCCTCGGCCGCGGCCGGCCGCACGACTCCCGCACCGGCTATCACTAAGAGGGCCATACCCAAGGCGAAAATTGCCTTCATCCGCTCTCCCCCTGCGCGGGCACGATGTGCATCTAGCTATAGCGAGCCGCAGCACCTTCAAAGGTTATCGCAGTTTGTTCATTGGACATCCATGCCACTGCCGGCAGATTGACGGCGCCCGGCCTGGCGCATAGGGTCGCCGTGTCGGGCCCGAGCGCTCGGGCCGCGAACGTGCTGAATCGGCCTTGTCTGGGCTGGCATTTTCGTCTCACTGCGCGCCGAACTCCGCACACGAAGCTTCGCGCCGAGGCGTTGATTGTCGATCGAGGTCCGATCATCATCGAGAACCGATGTCGAGGAGGAACGCCATGCCAGAGACCTCGCGGATGGATCGCAATCTGGCTTTAGAGGCAGTACGGGTCACCGAGGCGGCCGCACTCTCTGCCTCGCGCCTGATGGGACGCGGTGACGAAAAGGCCGCCGACCAGGCCGCGGTCGACGCGATGCGCGACGCGCTCAACAGTCTCGCAATCGCCGGCACCGTTGTAATCGGTGAAGGCGAGCGCGACGAGGCGCCGATGCTCTTTATCGGCGAAAAGGTCGGTACCGGAAACGGGCCGCCGCTCGACATCGCTCTCGATCCGCTCGAAGGAACGACGATTACTGCCAAAGGCGGGGCTAACGCGCTGGCGGTGATCGCGATGGCCGACGCCGGCAATTTTTTGAATGCGCCCGACGTCTATATGGACAAGATTGCGGTTGGCGGCGGCTTGCCCGACGATCTTGTCGATCTCGACGAGGAACCGGCGGTCAATCTAAAAAACCTGGCGAAGGCCAAAAAGGCGGAGATCTCGGATCTTGTCGTCTGCATCCTCGATCGCCCGCGTCATGCCGAGCTGATCGCCAAGGTGCGTGCGGCCGGCGCGCGTATCGCATTGATCTCGGACGGGGACGTCAGCGGCGTCATCGCGACTTCGAGCCCGGAAACTGGCATTGACATGTATGTCGGTTCGGGCGGCGCTCCCGAGGGTGTGCTGGCGGCGGCCGCGTTGCGCTGCATCGGCGGCCAGATGCAGGGCCGCCTGTTGTTTCGCAACGATGACGAACGCGGCCGGGCGACCCGCATCGGCATCACCGATTTCGACCGCAAATACAAATTGCTCGATCTCGCCGCGGGCGATGTCATGTTTGCCGCGACCGGGGTCACCCAGGGGACGATGCTGCGCGGGGTGCGCCGCTTTCCCGGGGGTGCGTTTACCCATTCGGTGGTGATGCGGTCAAAGACCGGCACCGTTCGCTATGTCGAAGCGCGCCACGACTTCACCCGCAAGCAGAACTTCGCTGCGCTCGCGCGCTAGGCGAAGGTTCCAGGTCATCCCGGCGAAAAAATCCAAGCCGTTCAAAAGTTCTCCTGGCGTCGTGGCGATGTAAAGTCGGGCACCTCCCGAGCCCAGTTTCGTATTGGATGGCCACTGCAGCTATAGAAGCCGAGCTCAAAAGGGGTTCTCGTCACCACGGAAACGATCGGCTCTAGCCAATTGACGCGATAGTGAGCCGAAGTCAGGGTAGGCCGGTCGCACGGAGGAAGAGTCATGAAGCTGATGTGGTTTCACCTGATGCCGTACACCGAGTTGCCGGACGATTTCCGTGAAAAGCACCCCTCGGTTTGGGTCGACATCCACTCCTCGCTGTTCGATCCGCGGCGCGCGCATTTTATGTACAACGATTTTATGGACGAGCTCGAATTTGCCGCCGAATGCGGCTTTGACGCGGTCTGCGTCAACGAGCACCATTCCAATGGTTACGGGCTGATGCCGTCGCCCAACCTGATCGCCTCGGCCTTGGCGCGGCGCACGACCGAGACCGCGTTGTGCGTGATGGGCAATTCGCTGGCGCTTTACAACCCGCCGACGCTGGTCGCCGAAGAGTTTGCGATGATCGATGTGATCTCGGGCGGGCGGCTGATCGCGGGTTTTCCGGTCGGCACGCCGATGGACACCTGCTTTGCCTATGGCCAGAACCCGAGCCAATTGCGCGAGCGCTATCACGAGGCCCACGACCTTGTGCTGCGCGCCTGGACCGAGTCCGAGACGTTCGCGTTCAACGGCCGCTTCAACCAGCAGCGCTATGTCAACATCTGGCCAAGGCCGATCCAGAAGCCG
>DASXMC010000457.1:0-5580 GCA_036495885.1 Allostellaceae bacterium
GTCTCGCAACTCCAGAGACAGGTTATTTTGCAGTAACAGAGTCCGCAATCCATTGTGCGCCGCATCGACAATTTTTCTTTCTTGACGGGTCAATTTGGACATGAGGTCTCCTTGGCGGTGGCCGATGGCCACAGCAGGCGGAATGAGCGGATACTCGGTTCGGAGGTTAGTTAAGCAAAGACTAGTTAAATATTAGTAAGAATAGATTCAAATACTCATGCTAAAAACCAGTCACCGGATTTAAGAAATTGCTTAGACAGGTGATGTGCTACCCTGACGCCCGCCGATGTCCGCACGCCGGCATCGCTCCGGCGTGCGCGCGCGGGAAACTGGAACCCCTGCTTCGCTATGAGCGGAACAGGGGCTCGGAGGCTGATTGCTAGTTCAGCAAAATATGCCGTTTTGATCGGGATTGTCAATTGCTATTTTAGAAATAAAGATTGAACCGCTTATCCCGATCCCTGCCGCCAAGCGCTGGCGGTCGGCTGGACCGGCCAGCAGGCAGCAGCTATCGTCGGCCGATGAAATTTGCGGTGCTGCAATTCTTCAGCTGGCCGGAGCGGCGGGTGGATCTGGCCACGGTCTATGCCCGCGCCCTCGAGCGGATCGAGATCATGGACCGCACCGGCTATGACGCGGTGTGGCTCGCCGAGCACCATTTTTCGAGCTTCAGCGTCTGTCCCTCGGTGCATATGGTCGGCACCCTCGCCGCCGCCCGCACCCGGCGGTTGCGCATCGGCACCGGGGTGTCGCTGGCCCCGTTCTACCATCCGCTGCGCCTCGCCGAGGAGGTGGCGCTGCTCGACATTCTGTCTGATGGCCGGGTCAATTGGGGGGCCGGACGCGGCTTTGCCCGCGTCGAGTTCGAGGCCTTCGGCGTGCCCCCTGACGAGAGCACCTCGCGTTTTCATGAGACGGTCGAGATCGTGTTGCGCGCCTGGAAGGACGAGCGTTTGCACTTTGCCGGAAAGCATTTTCGGTTCGACGGCATCGAGGTGCTGCCCAAGCCGATGCAGCGACCGCACCCGCCGGTGTGGATGGCGGCGAGCTCGGACGGAGCGATCGACTGGGCCGCCGGACGCGGCTTTTCGATCCTGATGGACCCGCACTCCTCGGCCGACGAAATCGGCCGCAAGCGACGACGCTATGCCGAGAAGCTTGGCCAAGCGGGGTTTTCCGCGGAGGGGCGCGACATTCCGGTGGCGCGGCTCCTAGCTCTCGGCCGCACTCCCGAGGCGGCGGCGGTCGCCCGCAATGGTGCGGAATGGATCGTCAATTCCTATCTCGGCGCGCAGCACCGCCCGGTCATGCACGGCAGCTTCACGCCCGAAGGTGTGGATCCGGTCCGCCGCTATCTCGACGAGGTCATCCTCCACGGCACTCCCGACCGGGTTGCCGAGCGGATTTTGCAGATGCGCAGCGAGATCGGCCTCGACTACCTGCTCTGCGCCCCGCTCAGCCACGAGAGTTTTTTGTTGTTGACCGACGAGATATTGCCGCGATTGGGCTGAGCGACAAAGGCGGTTTGGGGTGTCGCGGCGAGGGGTTCGGTCGCGACAGTTGAAGCTACCGCCCGGCTGTGCTGGGATGGCGCTATCGGCAATTCCGGGAAGGTGACAAATGACGGTCAAGGTTGGCGATCACGTGCCGTCGGTGACGTTGCGCTATGTGACCGCGGACGGGGTTCAGGCGGTCAGCTCCGACGATTTTTTCCGCGGCAAAAAGGTAGCGCTGTTTGCGGTCCCGGGCGCCTATACCAGGACCTGCTCGCAGCGGCATCTGCCGAGCTATGTGACGCATGCGGCCGAGCTCAAAGCCAAAGGTGTCGACACCATCGCCTGCATCGCGGTCAACGACCAGTTCGTCATGGACGCCTGGGGCAAGGAGCACGGGGCCGACGGCAAAATCGTCATGCTCGGCGACGGCAGCAGCGATTTTGCCGGCGCCATGGGGCTCGAACTCGACCGGGTCAAAGAGGGGATGGGGATGCGCTCGCAGCGCTATTCAATGCTGGTCGATGACGGCGTCATCAAGGCGCTCAATGTCGAAGCGCCGGGCCAGTACGAGGTGTCGAGCGCCGAGGCGATGCTGAAAGCGCTCTGACCCTTCCCCGTGTTCGTTGTGCGCGCCGCCGCTGCCGCACTGCTGGCGGCGCTAATGGTTTCAGCGGAGCCGGCAGTGGCGCAGCAGCTGGGCTCGGGCGGCAGCGCGGCGGTGCGTCCGCCGCCGCTGAACCTGCAGCCGCCATCAGCCGATCTCGCCGCCCCGCCCTCAACCAAGCGGCGCCTCGCCGCGCCTGAGCAAGACGATCCCTGCGTGCCGGCATGGTCATGCCGGCTGCAACTCTTTGGCTACACCGGCAAGTATGGCGGCGTCGGGCTCAAAGGCACCGCGCTGACCTGGTGAGCCGGCGAAGCCCGGAGGTGCAGTGGGCGGCCGGCGTCGCGGCGAATTCCCTGCTCCGAGGAATTCCGCCGAAATCAGCGCCGGATTTTTAAATTCAGCGCCATTTCTTAAGTAAAGCCCGCCCGTCTTAAGTAAAGCCCGCTCGGGAAACGCGCTCCTCGCTGTCCGATATCGCTCACTTGCCGTGAGAAATGGGCTCGATAGGTCGAGCGTCGACGGAAATGATGGGAGACGACGGCACTCACGCCGAGACTTAGCGAACAAAAGAAAGGGCGCACCCTTGGGCGCGCCCTTGGTGTGGGCAGTCTGAAGAGCTACGCGTTATTCAACATTGGTGGCCGGAACTGTAGCCTTGTCGGCATCGACTCTCGAGAACCGGGTCTTGACAGCTGGGGCAGCTGTTCCCTTGATGCCGTCCCAAAGGATTTTGTTATAGAGCTCGGCCGGAACGCGGTCTTCTCCCGAAAAATCGAAGCCGCGGGTTTTCTCCGCCCAGTAGTGCGCGTCATGAGTGGGCTTCAAGTCGGGACCGGCAGCGAACTCGACCTTGCTGGGGTCCAGCCCCAGTGTGGTCAACTTCAGAAGCGTCGATGCCACGGCATTGAAGGTCCACGCGCCCGACGACTTGATGTCGAAGACGTCTGCCATCGGCCGCGCATAATAAGTGTTCAGGTTGATGTGCTCCGTGCCGAAGATGTCCTCGATGGTGCGGAGCACGCTGGACTGGCTGTAGCGGGTGCTCACGACTGCGTGCTGCTTCACGTAGGGACCGACGAAGTAGGTCGTGGCGCGATGCGAATCGACGTGGTCCGCTCCGTCCTGAGAATCATCCTCGATAATGATGATCAGGGTGTCCTTTGCGTAGGGGCTGTGAGCCACGGCTTGAACCAGCAGGCCGACCGCGTAGTCATTATCCGCCTGCTGGAGTTCCGGGGTGTTGACTCCCCCCAGGGCCGAGCTGAAACTGCCCGTGTGATCGTGGCTCAGCCCGCGGATCATCTCAAGCGACGGCAGATTGCCGTTTGCAACGAATTGCTGGAACTCGCGGTTCCATTCGTTGAAGCGCCAAAAATCGGGGTAGGCCTGATCGTAAGCGCGGAAGTACGGGTCATAGAATCCATTCTGATAAAGAAGTTGATTGGCTGTCGTTGTCTGGATGACGCCAGCAGCGAAAGGATCAGAGATGGGATTTGCGATTGTTCCGATACTGCCCGGGGTGTTGGCCATCCAGCCGTAGTTTCGAACGGTTCCGCCGGTATTCAACACTGCGTTGAAGATGTACCCCTGCTGATAACCTGTCGGGCCGTCGGTGGCGGCATGATCGCCGTCGCCAGCCAAAATGTTGGCCGTGCCGCCCTTGAGCGACGAAGTATTGTCGCTATAGGGCGTAGTTGCGCCGGTTGGGTCATAAAAAAAGTCGCGCGCGGCCGTGCTATTCAGGTTGGCCGGAATATTTCGGTTTTGGCCTTCGCCCTCATAGGATAGACCGCGGTTGACGCGCGCGTAATTGATCTGCTGCGTGAGTGTCTCGGTATTGGTCACCCGGCCGCGCATGGACCAGGACCAGCCGTCCATCGAACCGTCGCCAGGGTCCATAAAGTTGTCGATAGTCGCGAAGTTCCGAGCCATGCGATGAAAGCTGGGGGTCACGAATTTGCCGAACAGAGCCAGCGCAGGATCGCCATTGGAACCATTGCCTAGATCACCGAGAATCTGATCGAACGTGCGGTTTTCCTTCACCACGTAGATCACGTGCTTGATCTTCGAACGAAGGAAGTTCATCACTTTCGTATCCGAGTCGGAGGGTTCCGCCCGGTATCCGTTGTTGGCAGCAACCTGTGAGGTCAAATCCCGGAGATCCTGACCATCGGGAACTTGAGCGCTGACAAGCGATGCTTGCTCTAGCTGAAATTGATACTCGTTGTTCGCCAGCAGCCTGGCAGCCTCTGCCGCATTGCCGCCCGGAAAGGGCCCGCCCGGCGGCGTGATGTACTGGATAAAGGGAAGGTTGCCGTACCCATAGCCGGGGTTCGGGCCTGTGTCGCTCTTACCGTTGATGATGTACATCCAGCTACCATCGGCGCTGAACGCGACATCGGTCGGGTCGTATGCGGTGGGAAGAAGGCCGATGGTGCGGAAAGCGTGTGGGCCACTTAGCGGTATTACTGCGATAGAGTTCGAACCCGCGTTAACTGCATAAAGCAACTTCTTGGCGGGATTAATGCCGACCGCGGTCGGCGCCGCGCCCGTTGTGTTCGCGGGAAAATCCAGATAGGCGGGGCCGCGCGTGTCGATCTTGTGGGTGACCTTGTTGGTTGCGGTATCAATGACTGCAACTTGGTCCTGATTATCCTGCGCAACGTAGAGCGTTGAACCGTCTGCGCTCAGCGTCATGCCGTTCGGGTTGCCATCCGTTTGGATGCGGCCGACCAATGAGCCGGCGGTTGGGCTGGCAACGTTGACGACGACGATTTCGCGATCTCGATCGGAGCCGACATAGGCGATGGCGCCGTTCAACACGACGGCATAGGGGAACGTGCCGCCCTTGGTGCCGTTCGGGGCGCCCGAAGTCGCATATGGCCGCAGATCGTATTCATACCGTACTTTTCCAAGGGCGGTGTCAATCACGCTAATCGAATCATTATAGTTGTTGGCGGCGACGAGCGTTTTGCCATCGGCTGAAATGGCAAGCCCCGCCGCGTTGGGCTCGACGCCGAGACCGAGGCCGGTCTGATTGGCAGCGTTGGAGACACAGCCATCTGGGGCGTGGCCAAGGCTGATCGTGGCGCTTGGTACGAAACTGGTGCCGTTGTTGCTGTAGGCGTACACTGCATCGTCACAGCCGCCCGATGCATAGAGCGTCTGGCTGTTGGGCGCCCAGACCAGACCAACGTGTGCATTCAGCTGCTGGATGACCTGCTCCAGGACAGGTCTGCTCTTATTCGCACCTGCAACGTTGTACAGAAAGAGGAATTGTGTTGAAGCCGCCTGGTCGACCACACCGGTAGAATCGTACAGCGAGTTAAACCCGGCAGTCAGGATCGCCAGGGTGTTCCCATCCGGGCTGACCACGGCCTTTACCGCCTCGCCCGCGACGTAGCTCGGATGATTTGTGAGGCCAGGATTCAATGGCTGCTGGATCGCGTTAGCCAAGACCGTTGGTGTGATATACAG